>CANGOF010000010.1 GCA_947455515.1 Flavobacteriia bacterium | reverse complement strand
TTAGAATGGGGAACTATTTCCTCTTCTCCCGTTGGGTTTATGATGTATTTCCCATCCGCAGTTTTATATCCGATAATGGTAACTGAAGTAATTGTTCTTATTTTCAACACTTTAAGGTCTTTTAATTTTTTGAATTGGTATTCTGTTGGAAGTTCATTAAATGCTATAGATTCAATATTCACACCTTCATTTCCTTGTGAGCGGATGGAGTCTAGGAATTCAACTACATCTGGATTAGCTACTAACGAAGCCATGTGTGTGCCTCCAATTGAATCTGGCATAATTACATTATCCGCTCCAGCAAGTTTTAATTTTGAAACAGAAGCTGAATGTGTCGCACGAGAAATAATTTTTAGCGATTTATTGAATTCTCTCGCTGAGAGAACCACATATAAATTATCGGCATCTTTTGGTAGACAAGAAATAACCGCACTGGCTTTCCCAAGATTAGCGCTTGCAAGAATTTCGTCGTCTGTTGAATCTCCTTTAATGAAAACATAATTTTCGATGAGATGACTTTTTTCAAACTCCTCTTCATTATTATCGATAATGACCAACGAAGTTTTTTTACTATGAAGGTCTTCCGCAACTTGTTTTCCAACGCGTCCAAATCCACAAATTACAACATGATTTTCCATAGCATTTAAGATTTTATTGGTTCTGTATTGTTTAAGGTTTACTTTATAGTCTCCACCCATTATGTATTTGGTAATCGACGATATTGCTAATGCGAATGTACCAAAACTTATGATAATTAGAAAAATGGTAAATAATTTACCTAATGTACTTAATTGGTGTGTTTCTTCAAAACCTACAGTAGCAGTTGTGATAACCGTCATGTAAAAAGCATCTAAAAAAGACCAATGTTCAATAAGCATGAATCCAATCGTTCCAATAGTGACGATTGCAATAATTATTCCTAAGAATATGTATACCCTCTTAAAGAGTTTTAAGTTTTCAACTATATCCCTCACAGCTCCCAAACAGTTGGTTTTTTTAATCTTTTGAATCCAAAGAAATGTTTGTGTTCTAAAATCCAAGCCATTGCAAAGTACAATAATAAAGGAGATCCTAAGGTGATAAAAGATGCATAGATAAATCCAACTCTCACTTTAGATGAACTAATACCAGATGTTCTTGCAATCCAAGAACACACACCATAGGAGCGCATTTCAAAGAAAAAAGCAATCTTTTGTATTAGTTTCATTGTTTGAATAATTGGTGTCCTATTTTACAAGACAAACATTTTTTCTTATCACAAAATTCGTTTTTTAATTCCAATAATCCTTGAGAATCTTTGGCTGAAATTGGATTTAAACCGTTTTTTTTCCAATTTGATATACAATTATTGGATTCAGAGGTGCACATTTCAAGAATTTGCAATGCATTATCAGTTAAACTGTCCTTTTGTTGGTAAACTCCCCAACAATACATTATTGGAACAATCACATTTATAAGAATTAATTCTTTTGTAATGTTTGAGATTTGCCCTTTATGTGGTTTAGTAGAAACATCAAAATGGTAATGAGTTTCCCAGTATGTATCTAAGTTAAATTTTTCATTTAAAAACCACGTAATCCACTCTTCAATCGGACAAACTAAAAAATCGAAAAATTTAGGGTTACTCATTAAAACTGCGAATTGAGCTAAACGAAACGGAGGGAATCCGGGTGCTCTAATTCCAAAATATTTCCAAGAAGAGGGATTGAGTTGAGATAATTGGTGTTTTTTACGGTAAAATTCACCTATTAATTTCAATTCATTTACATAACTTTCTTCAGAATTTTCAGGTAGTATATTTGCTATTTCAAAAATTAGTGCTGTAAGATTTTCTATACTTTCTTTGAAATATAAATTAGTAGGAATAGCTTGTGTGAGTTCGATCATTGGTAAACGATTCACTTTAGCACCTAAAATTGCAGCAGTATTTTCAATGATTAATTTATTCAAATCGAAATTTAGTTCTTTAAATCTTTGTAAAATCAGCTCTACTTTTCTTTCTAAACGTTGAAAAACTGCAAATTCGATTTGATTTTCAATATGAAACGTTTCCACAGTTTTTAACAAATCCAAACAAGGAATCCATTTTTGATTAGAAATAATTTTAGAGTAATGTTCGAAATGAGATAAAGGAATAAAATTTATCAATTCCAAAGTAGGCATAACCTCTTGATTAACAAAAACCTCTTTGTCGTGTTCATACACTACATGAAGAATTACATTGTCATATGCGCTATCCAAATGATGGTTATGCGCATACCAATCGGATGATTTTATATGCATTTCAATATTTCCAATCCAATCTATTCCATCGAGTTTTATAGATGCATTTGAAAAATCTGGTCCACTGTCATAGTTATGCTGTCCATAAGAGTTTATTTTAATTTTTCTACCATCTGTTAAAGATAAATTATTCCCTGGTACATTTTTAGTTTTCCATAAATAATGCAAGAACTCTTCTTTCATATAATATTGTTTTTCAGTTAATTATAAATATATGTACTATTTAAGTTAATAAAAAACATCCAATAGAATTTTAAATTTGACAAAAATTTAGGGCAAAAAAAAGGCTATCCTGTTATGGATAGCCGCAAAAATAATAGGTAAGATTCTAAACTTTTGTCAAGCGTTCTAATAATCCTTTGTAACCACTTAATTCCATTTTGATAGAGCCAACCATTAGTTTGGCTTCAATTAATAAAGGAATTTTGTTTGCATCCGCGGTAATATAAAAATTACAATCTTCTTCATGTTTGAAAATTCGACCCGTTTGAACAACTGGATTGAATAGGTAACATTTATATTTCCCTGTACGAATGGAAATCGTTTTGATGCCTTTGAATTTTATTTTAATAGGAAAGAGTTTTTCATCCACGTAAGAATTAATCACAAACACATCTCCTTTTTTAGCATTTTCATAATCAAATGTACGAGCATAATAGAAAGAAGAAAGCATATCTTGCACATAACTTGGAGCATCTTTCACTTTTTCTTTCCCATTATCGATCAAGTTTGCATGCTGATAGAATTTGTATTCTTGGTTTATTTTGTACCCGCCTTCATCAATGTCACGTTTAAAAACATGAGGGAATACACCTTCTTCATCAAGAAAGGTTTCATATTTATCACGTACTTTAAAAAACCAATCGAACGCTCCAAGGCTTCTTCCGGTTCCAACACTATGTAAAATCTCTCTTCCATTGATTTTAGCATCCTCTTTTTTAAGTTCTAAACGCGCAGTTCCCGCATCAATGATTCCATAATGAATTACGTAATCCAATTGTTCGCCAGAACGAAAAGATTGGTTTTCGATTTTACGGAGTTCTTTCGAAGACAAACCAGTAGTAACTGGATCTGTTGTTTTGTTTGTGAATGATAATAAACCAAAAATGGAAGTATATAGAACAATGTTTTTCATGGCGAATAGATTTTGAGTTTCACATAGGAAATGTTAATCAAATTAAGTGCCAAAAAAGGGGCCGAAGCCCCTTTAAATAATTTTATATTATTGTTGAGCCGTTTAGAGACGCAATGTATTGCGTCTATACAAATACCAAGACAATTAATTTCGTTTTGAAATTCTGAATTTTACCGCATCCACGATATAATACATCATCGGAACCACAATGATTGTCAAGAACATAGAACTTAACAAACCACCTATTAATACCCATGCTAAACCGTTTTTCCATTCTGCACCAGAACCTTTTGCAATTGCAATTGGAACCATACCGATTACCATCGCAATCGTTGTCATTAAAATTGGTCGCATACGTTCTTTAATTGCTTCCAATAATGCTTCAGTGGTATTTTTACCTGTTGTTTTCAAATGATTGGTAAAATCGACAATTAAGATTGCATTCTTAGCAACCAATCCAAGTAACATGATCATACCTAACATGGTAAAAATACCGATATTTGAAGATGAGAAATTTAATGCTAACAAAGCACCAATTAATGCAACTGGTATGGAGAATAATACCACAAACGGATAAATGAAGTTGTCATACAAAGCTACCATGATTAAGTACACAAGTACTAAACCAATCAACATTGCTGTACCCATCGCTCCGAAACCTTCTTTCTGACGTTTAACCTCACCACCCCAAGTCAATCTTACGTTTTCGTTCAAAGGTTCTTTCTCCAAATATTCATTGATTTTTTGAGCTAAGGTCCCTCCTGCTGTACCCAATACATACGCACGAACGGTTGTTGAACTTAATCTATTTTTACGTTCTAACGAACCAAAACCATTCTCAATCGCAATATTTGCAAACTCTTCCAATTCTACTACATTCCCTTTCGTTGTAGTAAAACTCATGTTTTTGATATCATCTACATTTTTACGATCTCCTTGATCCATCATCACACGGATGTCATACTCATTTGCATTTTCAGAGAAATTAGAGGACGAGTTTCCTGACAACGCATTTTGCAATTGAACTCCCACAACAGCAATTGGTAATCCTAACTGACCCATTTTTTCACGGTCTAATTCAACACGAATTTCAGGCGTAATATCATCTGTAGAAATCGTTGGATCTTTTGCTCCTGGCATCAATAAGATCGCTTTTTTCAAACGTCTTGCTTCTTCCATTAATAAATCTGTATCGTTACTTGATAAGAAAATTTCGATTGGTGCCTCTTCAGATTCCACCATTCCGATATTGATTGTTTTCACTTCGATTCCTGGGAATTTATGCTCAATTTTCTCACGAATTTTACTCATATATTCTGCGGTTGGATAATGATCTTGTACATGATCTTTCAACTTCACAGTCAATTCTGAACGCGACTCATTACCAAAAGAAGCAGCTCCCATTCCAGCACTAGGCCCACCTACATTAGAGAATACCATCTTCACATCTTTTTGTGCTAAGATAAACTGCTCTATTGCATATGTAGTGGCATTGTTTTCTTCAAATGGAGTACTCTTATCGTATTTCAATTTCACCATGAATTTTCCTTGGTCACCTTGAGCAACAAACTCTTGACCAACAATTCCTGTCCCCATCACTACAATGGAAGCAATGAACAATACCAAAACACCAATTGAAGCTACTATTTTATGTTTCAATACCCAAGCAACCAACAACACGTATTGATCCGTAAAAATCGTAATACGACGTTCTACCCACATCAAAATACGATGGAATGGATTGGATTGTTTTAACACTGTTTCTTTGGCAAAACGAGAAGCTAACCATGGTGTTAATGTAAAACATACAAATAAAGACATCAAAGTAGAAATCACAACAACAATTGAGAATTGATGAAGGATATCCGAAATCGTACCTTGAACGAATACAACAGGAGTAAATACAACGACATCCACAAACGTAATGGCAAGGGCAGTAAACCCAATTTCATTTCTTCCATCCAATGCAGCTTGACGCTTGTCTTTTCCCATGCTTAAGTGGCGGTAAATATTTTCCAATACCACAATCGAGTCATCCACCAAGATACCAATCACTAATGACATTGCTAACAAAGTCATTAAGTTTAAGGTATATCCAAGTAAATACATGGCAATGAATGTTGAAATCAACGATGCTGGAATAGAAACTAAAACGATGAATGCATTACGCAAACTATGTAAGAATAATATCATTACCAGCGCCACTAAGAAAACTGCTAATTCTAAATCGTGGAATACTGCGTCTACCGCTTGAATTGTTGGAACAGAAGTATCTGTTGCAACCTCAAATTTCAAGCCTTCTTTTTTGTATTTTTCTTCCAACGATTTGAATTTCTCTTGAGTCAACTTCGAAAGAATCACTGCATTTGCATCGGATTGTTTTTTAATACGTAAACCAATTCCATTAATTCCATTGTAACGACTAATCGTTAATTGGTCTTTTAAACCATCATAAACATCTGCTACATCCTTCAATTTAACTGTCGAGGTTCCATTTGAACCTAATACTAAATTTTGAAGTTCGGCTACCGTTTTGTATTTTCCAGCCAAACGAACTGTCATTTGCTCGTTTAAATCTTTCACTTTACCAGTAGGGAATTCAATATTCGCAGCAGCAATGGCTTGGTTGATTGAAGTTAACGACAACCCAGCTAATTTCGCTTTTTGCTTATCGATGTTAACACGCACTTCGCGTTCTTCACCTCCAAGAACATTTATTTCACCAACACCTTGCGTTTGTTTCAACATTGGAAGCACATCCTCTTTCATCAATTCAAAAAATGCACGGTCTTCCAAATTTTTAGCTGTTACACTTACTTGTAAAACAGGAGAAGCATTAGGCTCAATTTTTGAAATAACAGGTGTTTCCGCATCGTCTGGAAGATTCTTTTTTAAACCTTCAATTTTACGTTGGGCATCCTGCATCACTTGTTCAATATCTGTTGAGTGTTCAAACTCTAACAAAACCATCGAAGCATTTTCCAAAGAGAAAGAAGTTACTTCTTTAATCCCTTCCAAACCACTTAACGCATCCTCCATAGGTTCAGATACTTGACTCTCAACAATGGATGGAGAAGCTCCTGGATATGGAGTTGTAATGGTTAATAAGGGAGGTGAAAAATCAGGTAATAATTGATAACTAAGTTGATTGTAACTTAGCATCCCTCCTCCAATAAGTATTGTAAAAATTACAATAATTAAGGAAGGTCGTTTGATAGCAATTTCCGTAATTGTCATAATATCAATTATTTAATAAGAACGTTTGAATTATTTTGTAAATTAATTTGACCTTTCACAATTACTACATCATTGGCAGTCAAACCATCTACAATTTCAATAAATTCACCATCGCTTGTACCAGCTGTAAACGAAACCAATTTCGCTTTACCATTGCGAACAATGTATACCTGAGGATGTTTCGTTGAACCTACAAGTGCTTTACGTGCTACAGATAGCGCATTTTTAGCGGTTGCATTTGCCAACTTCACAGAACCGTACATTCCAGCCATAATACGATTTTTACCAGAATTTTTAACCGCAATTTCTACTTTGAAATTATGACTTGCATCTGCTTTTACTCCAATAGAAGAAACCGTTCCTTGAAAATCAATATTGTCATACACATCTACATTAATTATAACTTTTTGACCTTCTTTGAATTTTAGAATGTCTCGCTCTGGTACAGAAATATTTAATTTTACAGAAGAAATGTCTGTAATTTCAAACAAAGGAGTTCCGATACCGATCACACTTCCTAAGTCGACCATTTTTTTAGTAACCACACCAGCAAATGGAGAAGTGATTGATGTGTTTTTGAATTGTTTCTTAATCAATTTATAATTCGCTTCAGCTGCTTTCAACGCTAATTTCGTTTTTTCATTTTGAACACCCGTAATTGCATTTTCTTTAATTAAATAGCTATTACGTGCATCATCATTTTTTTGACTTTCTACTTGAATTGCTGCATTTTCTAATTGTAAAGACAACATTTCATCATCTAATTTTGCTAAAATTTGACCCTTAGATACTTTGTCTCCATCCTGTATATTCATAAGAATGATTTTTCCTGCTACATCTGAACCTATTAAGTTTTGTTTATTTGGGTCGAACGTTCCTAAGTAGGAAAATGAATTTTCAAAGGAATGAAATTTAGGTTTTGCAACATTCACTAAAATAGCCGTTGTCGTATCATGGATATACAATTTAGCTTGAACTTTTTGCTTGTTACTTTTTAGTTTTACGACACTAATTGCTACCAATACAATTGCAATACCTATAATTGTTATTACTCTCTTATTCATATTCGTTTATTTTATATTTCCAGTTAATTTTAATAATTCCAATTCTGCTTGACGTAATTGAACATAGGCAACAACTACATTTGTTTGAGCTTGATATAAATCATTTTCACTTTTTAATAAATCATTTGAACTAATAACTCCTTGTTCAAATGAAAACTTCGCTTGTTTTTGAACCTTCTCAGCTAAAACCAATTGTTCTTGCGAAATTTGTAGCGATTGGGTTTGTATCTCCACTTGTTTTTTCGCGTTAATAATGTTTACATCCAACTGTTTTTTAGAATAATCGAGTTGGTCAGCGATTTTTCCACGTTGAAATAAATTCACTTTTGATTTATGGTATTTTTCGAAGCCATCAAATAATGTCCAATCTAATTTCAATCCAACAAAAGCCCCATTGATACCTTTTCCAAATGAACTTTCAGGACGGTAATTATAGCTATATAAATAAGTTCCGTAAAAAGAAAGTACTGGTAAATATGCCATGTTAATCCCTTTACGCTCTACTAAATTTAAACGTTGTTGCGCTTGTAGCAACTGTATATCCAATGCGTTTACTCCTTTTTGTTCCTTCAAAAGAGTACGTTGTACATCACCTTCTTGTTGAAATTCGACTTTATCATTGATTGTTTTACCAATCATTAATTTTAAGTAGTTCTCAGTTTTTTCCTTCGTTGAAATCAAGGTTTGTTCTTGATTCTTCAGAGTTAAACGTGTAATGTTTAATTTATCTAATTCCGTAGAAATCACCAATTTTTGCTCATACATCGCTTTCATATTAGCAATCATTTTATCCATATTGAGACCATTTTCTTGCACAAAAGCTAATTGTTTGTGAACCGCTTGCAAATTGTAATACGTCTGAATCAATTGGTATTTTATATTTTGTTCTGTCAAACCCGCTTGAATTTCAGAAACTTCCTGATTAATTTTCAAAGTTTTAATCGCTGCATTCAATTGCGGATTAAACAATACTTGGTTCAATTGAACTGTATTACTAATATTTACTGGAACACCAAATTGCACCGCAACATAGGTACCTGGAGCTCCACCTGCAATTTGTCCTGGAATTAACTGTCCTGGAATAATAGCATTGTACTTATAATCGCCAGCATAAATTAATTTAGGTAATAATGCAGATTGATAAGCATCTATTTGACTTGCACTCATTGCCACGTCCACACGCGCATTTCGTATGATTACATTAGCAGTATCTGCCATTTTAAGGCATTGTTCCAAATTAAGCGTTTGTGCTTTACTTGAAAAAGCATAAAAGGCAATGGTTAAAAATAACAATTTGTTTTTCATGTACTTACAATTAATTAGTATTCAATCAATGTATTATTCAGAACAAATATAAATATTAAAAATCGTGTAAATAATTTAGCCTGTAAATAATCGACGAAGAGCAGAATATAAGGGGTGAGAAGGGATAGATGAAGGACGGATATAAGGGTGTGAAGGGTTTAATCGCGACTAACCCGAACTAAATAGAACACAATAAAATTATATAAAAAAAGGCGATTGCATCGCAATCGCCTTATAAAAACATTGTTTTTATTTTATTATAAATCAAATTTAATCCCTTGTGCTAAAGGTAAGCTGTCTGAGTAATTAATCGTATTTGTTTGACGACGCATGTACACTTTCCAAGCATCTGATCCAGACTCACGTCCACCACCAGTTTCTTTTTCACCACCAAAAGCACCTCCAATCTCAGCACCAGAAGTACCGATATTTACATTTGCGATACCACAATCCGAACCTGAAGCTGCTAAAAATGCTTCTGCTTCTTTCAAGTTGTTTGTCATGATTGCAGAAGATAACCCTTGAGGCACTGCATTTTGCATTTCTATTGCATTTTCTACACCACCAGAGTATTTCATAATGTAAAGAATTGGTGCAAAAGTTTCGTGTTGAACAATTTTAAATGAATTTGATGCTTCCGCAATCGCTGGTTTCACATAACATCCTGATTCATATCCTTCACCAGAAAGCACTTCGCCTTCTACTAACACTTTACCTCCTTCAATAACAACTTGTTTCAACGCATTTTCATACGCAGCAACAGCATCTTTATCAATAAGTGGTCCAACGTGCATATTTGTATCTAGGGGATTACCAATTTTTAATTGACCATACGCTTTCACGATTGCATCTCTAACAACATCATATACATCTTCATGAATAATCAAACGACGCGTAGAAGTACAACGTTGACCAGCAGTTCCAACAGCGCCAAAAACTGCACCTGGAACAACCACTTTTAAGTCAGCAGTTGGAGTAATTATAATTGCATTGTTACCTCCTAATTCCAATAATGATTTACCTAAACGAGCACCAACAACTTCACCAACAGATTTACCCATACGCGTAGAACCAGTTGCAGAAATCAAAGGAACGCGTGTATCTGCAGTTAATAATTTTCCGATTTCAGCTCCACCAATAATTAAGTTAGATACTCCTTCTGGAACGTCATTGTCTGTAAATACTTCTTCTGTAATTTTTTGACAAGCAATTGCTGTTAATGGTGTTTTTTCAGATGGTTTCCAAATACAAACATCACCACACACCCATGCTAACGCTGTATTCCAATTCCAAACTGCAACCGGGAAATTGAATGCAGAAATGATACCTACCAATCCAAGTGGGTGGTATTGCTCGTACATTCTGTGTCCAGCGCGCTCAGAATGCATTGTTAAACCATATAATTGACGTGATAAACCTACAGCGAAATCACAGATATCAATCATCTCTTGAACTTCACCCAACCCTTCTTGTAAGGATTTACCCATTTCGTAAGAAACCAATTTTCCAAGTGGCTCTTTATATTCTCTTAATTTTTCTGCTAATTGACGAACAACTTCACCACGTTTTGGTGCAGGAACTTGTCTCCATTCTTTAAACGCTTTTTGCGCTTTGTCAACAATTTTTTGATATTCTGCTTCTGTAGCAGCAGTAACAGACGCGATTAATTTTCCGTCTACTGGAGAGTAAGAATCAATCGTTTCACCTTTAGTTTCATACCAAAAACTACCTGTAGATGCACCACTATTCGTAGCTTCAATCCCTAATTGATCTAATATTTCTTGAATTTCTAATCCTGCTTGTACTTCAGCCATAATTTTGTTTTTTAGTTAAAACAAAGTTATACCTTTTGGTTTAGAATATCAAAAAGTAAGGACTTAAAAATATTTTGAAAAAAATAATCTATTTAGTATATTTGATTAAAAAAGAAAACATGGCTTTTACACTACATATTAATGACTCGACAAATCCTAAAGTACTTGCTTTTATGGAATACGTTAAATCATTGGATTTTGTAAAAGTAATTGAGGATGAGATTTCTACATATCCATCCATGTCTGACAAAGAAATTATTGATCGTGTATTAGTCACTCGTCAAGAAATTCAAGACGGTAAACTTATATCCCAAGAAGAATTAGTTGAGAAAATCAAAAAGTGGTAACATGCTTCTAAAATGGACAGTTTCTGCTGAAAAGGATTTAGAAACTATTTTTCAATTTTATCTTAATACTTCGAATAAAAAAGTTGCAAAAAAAATTATTAAGGAAATATTACATGCAACAAATACGCTAAAACTTGGTTTGTATTTAGGTCAAATTGAACCTTTACTTTCATTCTATGAAGAAGAACATAGATATCTTTTAAGCAATCACAACAAAATAATTTATGTCGTTAAAGATGATTGCGTAATAATCACTCATGTTTTTGATACACGTAAAAATCCAAATAAATTGAAAAAGAGATAGTTTTATCTCTGTGGAAATTCCCCGTTTTTCTTTTGTTCTTCGATGTCCTTATCCACCACTTCTAATTCTTGAAAAAATTCTTCCCCATAAGCACGGATAATCGGTTCTTTTAAAAACTTGTACACCTTTACATCTAACTGTTCGCCACAAGCACAGGCAGGTGAACAAATATCCCAGGTATTGTAATTCAAGGCTTCAAATTCCTTAAACTTCTTTGCGCGAATAGGATATAAATGACACGAAATAGGTTTTTTAAAATCTAACTTTCCGTCTTTATGCGCTTGTTCAATCGCACACAATGCAGTTCCTTTGTCGTCAAAAGCAACAAAAGCACACTCTTTCTCATTGACTAAAGTTGTCACTGGTTCATTGTCCCAATCCATATAAAACACCCCCGTCTCTTCAACAGCATCTATTCCTTCTTGACGCATATATGGTTTAATAACTTCCAAGTTATCTTCCATGATAGAAACTTCTTCAAAGGTCAATGGAGCGCCAGAATCACCCTCGATACAACAAGCACCTTTACACGCACTTAAGTCACACACGAATTTTTTTTCGAAAAGGTCTAGGGAAACTATTTTATCTTGGATTTCTAAAAGCATAATGGAGATAGATTTGTTGTAAAATTAATAAAAATTACACTTAGGAAATTTTTAGATGATTCAACATCTCCTCCATGGTGTCGTAATTATAATCAGCAAGTATCAATTTAGGGTTTGGATAATGTGTTTTTTCAGGTATACAAACTACCATCATTCGAGCAGCTTTTCCTGAAATAACTCCGTTGATACTATCTTCTATGACTAAACATTTCAAAGGATTTACCCCTAATTTTTCAGCGGTAGTCAAATATACTGCTGGGTGTGGTTTACCATACGATTCATGTTCTGCCGAATGGGTGAAATCGAAATACTGTTTAATGGATAAGGTCTCTAATACACAATCAATTAATACTGAATACGATGATGTAGCTAATCCAATTTTAATCCCTTTTTGTTTCAGAAAAGACAACGTTTCAATTACCCCAACCAAAGGTTTGCCATTGGATGAAATTAGTTCAACCATTTTATCTACAATACGTTGTTCGACTTCCTCAGGGCTAACTCCTTCCCATGGACTATGTTTGTACCAATAAGCAATTACCTCATCAATACGGAGTCCAACGGTTTGTTGAAAATCTTTGACTGTTAATGGACACCCCACGGATTGAAACACTTCTCCCATCGCAATTTTCCACACAGGTTCGGAATCGATTAAAACGCCATCCATGTCGAAAATTACAGCTTCAAAATCGGTAATAGTTAATTGATTATTCATTTGAGTTCCATTTTATACAATTTACCACCTCCAACAATTTTTTGCAATTCATCTGTTAGATAGATTGTTCTATTGTCTTTTGTAATTATCGCTTCTTTCTGAGAATAAGGATTGGTAAAATGTTGCTCTTGAAATACCCAACGTCCTATTTGGTAATTGTAGACTAAAAAGCGATTATACGTCAATAAATAAAGTTTATTATTACAGATTGTTGCTGCAGTAACAGCATCTCTCATAAAGCCTTTTTTTCCAATAAATAATTCAAAACTCTTTTTGGCTAAATACTTCCCAGGTGTTGTAGGTAACTTATAACAATAGGAATATCCATTGAAAGGAGTCGCTCTACATTTTGTAAAAATTAATAATGAATCATTATGAAAGGCCAATCCTTCTGCATCAAAATTTTTCAATGAATCCATTGGAGGAAATAACTTTTGATCTGGATATGAAAAAGTTATAACTTCCGCATTCACTTTCACTTTTCCAATAAGTCGATCCATCAAAATCTTATAAATAGTAAGTGATTTTCTATCGTTACGATTATTACCTATATCACCTACATACAAATTTCCTTGATTGTCTGTACATACATCTTCCCAGTCCGTATTGGAGGCGTTTTCAACTAATACTTGATGGACTAATTTACCTTTCAAATTTATAAAATAAAGTATTGGCTTGTCTCCACTATCGTTGTGAGTTATAAGAAGTGAATCATTATAAAAAACTAAACCTGAGGTTTCTGAAATAGATTCAGGTAATGATCCAATTCTAACGATATTCTGAGCATTTAGATAATAACAATTAATAAAAAGGAAAATAACTATAACGTTTTTTAACATTAGTGTACTTTTAAGGAGTTGTCTTTAAATGCAGAAGGACATAAAACAGGAATGTATTTTAAAGCGAAAGGTAAAATGATTGATCCACCAGGGATTATGAAAATTATTGTAGAGGGAATACACATTAATAAATCTATTGATTGATTCTTTACTTTGATACGTTCTTCTGAGGATAAGTCTGTTTTAAATGATTTTTTACAAAGCGAAAAAAATTCTTTCGTTTCGACAACTTCGATTTTGAATTTATACAAATTACGATGTTTTATTCTAGACCACTTAAAACCAGCTTCATTTTGCCATTTCGTTAAATTATCCTCACATAAATCAAAAGCAGAAGTAGTTTGTTCACCTTTTTTAATTGACCCATTTGAATAATGATTAGTATCCGAATTTTCAAGTTTTTTTCTCCAATCATTTTTGTTTTTTTTTGATAAACGAGATGAAGCAAGATAAAAATCAACTAATTCTTTCTCCTTACAATTAATAATAAAATCTTTTCGAGATTCTTTCACAACAAAAGAAATAATCGAATTTTCTAATGTATCTGCTAATTCCTTTGAAAATTCAACTCCACTTTCAAGAAATCCCTTAAATTGTGTTATTTCATTCATCAATAATGCGTTAGCTTCTGAACGATACCACATTGGATTCCGTAACCAATTTCGGCGAATTTGGATTTTATGGGCAATTTTCAATTCTAAAAAATCAATTTTTAAAAGTTTACTGAATAATTTAGTTGTATCTGCATGATAAAAAACACTTAAAGAATTAATAAAATCATCTAAGTCATTTTTTGGCAAGCCTTTTTTTTCTATAAAAGCATTTAAAAAATATTCAAATAACAACAGTTTACTTTTGTCTTTTTTAGTCCAATATTGGTCTGAAATGCGAGTTGCATAAATCAAAGTAGGATAACTTTCCGGAAGGTAAACACGTTCTAAGGCAATTGTTTTTTCTACCAGAGATGGAATTTTCACGTATTGCGTAAAGCTGATATTTCCTTTAATAAATAAATCTTCATACTTATTAATCCAACCTCTAGAATTTGGATATAACGAAGTCAAAGCTGCATTTTGTCCAAATGAATGAAATAAAAAAACACTAAATACGATGCAAACGAATAATTTACGCATTTTATTCCTCAATTTCATTATCTCTAAAAGCAGAAGGAATCAAATCCGGAATTATTTTCATTACGATAGGTAGTAATAAGGCGCCACCTGGCAACATAAAAATAGTTATCGCTGGCATCGTTTTTAACAAGTCCAAAAACTGCGTTTTCACTTTTTCCTTCTCTTCTTTGGTTAATTCTTGAATCGTAGACTTCTTAATGAGAAGCATCAACTCTTTGCTTTGTTTTAACTCCAAAGCTAATTTATCTTTGTTTCTTCCTAAAATTTTAATCCAACGTTTAGATACATTTCCATACAAATGTTCTACAGCATTTTTATTTTGAAGAAAGGAGATTTTATCGGTGTGATTCAAAACAAATTGCTCAATTGTTACAATAGTTTCATTCAATTCTTCTCTAGGAACATGAAGGAAATCACAGAATTTCAATAAAAAATCTTTCTCGTTAACTAACGTTTCTTGGTTAGTGTAAATGGTTAAAACAGAAATATCAATTAAGAAACGTTTAAACATCCAAATGTGGGAGAAAATTGCAGATAAATCTGTTAAAGAAGCTCCGTTTTTAATGTAATATAACGCTTGTTTTTTACGTTGATCATTTAAGTTAGCAGAAGCCAAGAAAACATCAAACATTGCTTTTTCTGCTGGTTGTAATTCTCCATCTGAATAGCCTGTAAAAACAATTGTCTTCAATACATCTAATGCTAATTCTTCGTAATTAGATTCAATAATAGTTTTCTGGGTTTTTATATATTCATGATAAAGAATCACATCAAGGTAAACAAACGAATTGCTTAAATAATTTACCCAGAAAGCATTATCTCTAAAATTCAATTTAATATCTGTTCGTTTTTCTAGAATATTTTCTAATTTTTCGACCGAAGATTCTTTCTTGAAAAAACCCATTAATTTACTAACGGTAGGTGCGTTGTGCTTTCCATAAAAAGCAAGAAGAGAAGCGATAAAATTGTCAAAATCGTTTACAGCATCTCCCCCATTTAAAACAAAAATAAATAAATGGGATTCAAACAAAAGTAAGGTTAATTTTTCTTCAGTGGTCCATGAATTACCATCTACCTCCGTTGCAAATAAAAGTTCCGTAGGGAATCCAAAAACTATTCCCGATTGTGAAAGATGCAAGTGAGCGAAATGCTCCAAACTAAACCCTATTGGTTTTTCTACAGATACAATGATTTCACCTTTATTCAGTAAATCTTCGTATTTGGTAATCCAACCGTGAGCACCGGGCGCGAGTAACATAATTTAAACTTTATTCTTCTGAAGATACTGATACCTCTACTTTCTTTTCTTTTGGGAAATACGTGCGTTGTCGAAGTAAAACCATTATCACTCCAATCGTGATGGATCCATCCGCTAAATTCCAAATGGCAGGAAAAAGTTCGTTACCACCAACAAATGGAACCCAATTCGGCCAATTTCCATTAAACTGAAACATATCTACCACATTTCCTAATAAAAATCCTTGGTAACGAACTTCCACTTCGACTGGATTTGTCCCAAAATAATTGCAGATTGCTTTTACTCCCGAACCTGGAAATTGATTATAGCTTGAACAAGGATCAAAAGGAAATATAAAATCATAAAACATGGAGTCGATTAAATTTCCTAAAGCACCGGCAAAAATGAATCCAATAGCTATTAAAAACTCGATTCTTGCATTTGCTTTCGCTTGTTTTACCCAATACCATGCGATTCCTCCAATCGCTATAATTCTAAAAATACTTAGTGATAATTTGGCAATAATACCACTACCAAAGGTGGTTCCAAAAGCCATTCCTGGGTTTTCAATATATTGTAATCGTAACCAAGAACCGAAAATGTTGATTGGTTCAATAGCAGCAACCATGGATGATTTCATGTAAATTTTCATCGCTTGGTCTAAAAACAAAATAAGGGCCACTACAGCCCCTACAATGAATAACTTTTTTCGAAACATATTATTTCTTAGCGTTTTTTGCTTCAATACTTAACGTTGCGTGAGGAACTAAACGTAAACGTTCTTTTTGAATTAATTTACCTGTTTCTCTACATACTCCATATGTTTTATTTTCAATACGAATCAATGCATTTTTCAAACTTTGAATAAATTGTTCTTGACGTGCAGCTAATTGAGCAACTTCTTCTCTGGATAACGTTTCTGAACCATCTTCCATCATATTGAACGTACGTCCTGTATCATCTGTACCGTGATCATCCGATAAAGAAAGAGATTTGCTTAATAAAGAATAATCGTTTTCTGCTTCTTTTAATTTTTCTAAAATCAATTCTTTAAACTCTTGTAATTCAACGTCTGAATATCTATTTTTTTCTTTTTCCATTGGAATATTGTTTTCTTTTTTGAGAAACAAATATAAATGAATTTTTTTGTTTTAAAATACTAATTCAAAATACTTCATTGAATAAAAATAGAGTGAAACCTAAGACCTCTTTTTTTCGTATTTTTACTTTATGGACACAAATCAACTCAAAACTTCTTTGTCGCTACCAATTATGGAGCATTTTTACACGATTCAAGGAGAAGGAAACTATACGGGTCGCTCTGCATACTTCATACGAATTGCGGGTTGTGATGTAGGCTGTGTATGGTGCGACGTCAAAGAAAGTTGGGAAGCGCAAAAACACAAACTACTTTCCATCGCTACCTTAATCGAAGAAATAAAAAAAACACCTACAGACTTTGTTGTAATTACCGGCGGAGAGCCTGCAATGTATGACTTACATGATTTGGTCAATGCCTTACATGCTAACAACTATGAAGTTGCCATCGAAACATCTGGATGCTACGAATTGAAAGGAAACATAGATTGGTACTGTTTTTCCCCGAAAAAATTCAAAGATCCTGTTTCAGATGCTTATGAAAAAGCAGACGAATTGAAAGTAGTGATTTTTCATCCTTCGGACATAGAATGGGCGGAAAAACATGCCGAAAAAGTGAAGCCTTCTTGTAAACTTTATTTACAAACCGAATGGTCTAAACAAAATAAAAACCTACCAATCATCGTTGAATATGTGAAGAACAATCCGAAATGGCGAATTTCTTTGCAAACACATAAATATTTAGATATACCATGATACTTCGACTTCGCTCAGCATAGTTCGACTTCACTGAGCCTGATTGACTGAAAAATACACTCCTTATTTAAGACGATACTTATGAAATTACTACTTCTTTTACTACTATTTACTTCTGCGACTTTCGCACAACAAAAATATTCAACCAAAAGCAAAAAAGCGATATCGCTCTATGAAGAAGGTATGGAAGCTCCTCGTTTGAATAAAAATCAATATGGACAAGAAAACTATCAACTTGGCTTAGAAATATTAAATAAAGCTATCGATAAAGATCCAAACTTTTGGGAAGCATATGTTATGGCAGGTGAATTTGCAGAATATACAAATCAACCAAAATTAGCAATAGATTATTACAAACAAGCAATTAAAATCAATCCCTACCACAGTCAAACCGGAAGTACATATTATTATTTAGGTATGCTACAATATACTGTTGGTAACTATGAAGAATGCATTCAAACGTTAGAGTCTTACGTGAATAATAAGCAAGCAAATCAACAAAACATTCCTAAAGCAAATCAAGCCTTACAATCAAGCTATTTTGCATTGAATGCAATGAAAAATCCCACTAAATTTAATCCTATTAATATTGGTCCGGCAATTAATACTGCAGACCCTGAATATTTTCCTACACTAACTGTAGATGGAAAAACGCTATTGTTTACTAGAAGAGTTAGTACAGGTAAATTTTTACAAGAAGATTTTTTTGTTTCTAATTTAGTTAACTCAGCATGGACAAAAGCACTTCCTATGCCAGCAAATATAAATACTTCGGCTAATGAAGGTGCACCTACTATCTCAGCAGATGGTAGGTCTTTGATCTTTGTTTGTTGTGCTGAATCTAGTGATAGTTATGGAGAAAATAGAACTGGCTACGGAAGTTGTGATTTATTCATATCAAAAAAAATTGGCAGAACATGGACAAATCCAAAAAATTTACCTGGTTTTGTAAATTCGTCTTCTTGGGAAACACAACCCTCATTTTCTTCTGATGGAAAAACATTATATTTTATCAAGAGAGTAAGTAAAAGGAATGAATTACCGAACTCTGATATTTTTGTATCTACGCTTTTAGAAGATGGAATAACTTGGTCACAACCAAAAAGATTGCCAAATAACATTAACTCTCCTTTTGAGGAGGAATCCGTAGTTATACACCCTGATGGAAAAACTTTGTATTTTGCTTCCAGGGGACACACTAATATGGGTGGGTCTGACATCTTTGTAACGAGAAAAGATGAAAATGGTAACTGGGCCGACCCTCAAAATTTAGGTTATCCAATTAATACAAAAAATGACGAAAACTCATTATTAGTGAGTCCGG
This sequence comes from Flavobacteriia bacterium, assembly GCA_947455515.1. Lineage (GTDB taxonomy): Bacteria > Bacteroidota > Bacteroidia > Flavobacteriales_D > Crocinitomicaceae > CANHVK01. The sequence goes on along the minus strand of CANGOF010000010.1, from coordinate 27,391 downwards.
ATGGAGAAATTGGATTTTTTGCATCCAATCGTGAAGGTGGATATGGTGATCTAGATATTTATTACTTTGAAATGCCAGAAAAAATGAAACCAATAAAAACACTTTATTTTGAAGGATTGGTAATAGATGCAACTACCAAAAAGCCAATTTCTGGTAAGTTTCAATTAGTTGATGTGAAAACAGGAAAAGAAGTTATTCGTTCAGAAGCGGATCAATTGACAGGAGAATTTTTGGTTTCCCTTCCAATCAATCAAGAATACGCTTTGAGTGTTTCTTATCCAGGATATAACTTCTACTCTTCAAACTTTAACATGTTACCAGGACAAGATCAAGAAGCGGTTCATATGAATATCGAGATGGTTCCAATTGGAAGTGATATTCCAGTAGTATTAGCAAACGTGTTTTTTGATTTAAATAAAACGGAATTACGCCCAGAATCATTCGTGGAATTAAATAAATTACGTGATTTATTAGTCAAAAACACCAGTCTACGTATTGAAATTGGTGGTCACACCGATACACGTGGGGATGCGGTAGAAAATCAGAAACTTTCGGAAGGTCGTGCCAATTCTGTTCTTAATTACTTAATTCAACAAGGAATTGATGCTACACGATTATTCGCAAAAGGTTATGGTGAAAGTCAACCGAAAATTACGGATGAACAAATCGCCAAACTTACTGTTGCGAACGAAATTGAAAAAGCACATCAATCTAATCGAAGAACAGAATACAAATTCTTAGTGAAATGACACATTTTTTAAGACTAATACGTATCAAAAATCTGTTCATCATTGCCTTAACAATGTATGCGGTACGTTTCTTTTATTTCACGATTGGAGGTAAGATTTCAGTAGATATTCTTTTTGAACAGTTTAATTATTTTCTGTTAACTATCTCTACATTGTTAATTGCGGCTGCAGGAAATATCATCAATGATTATTTTGACGTCAAAGCAGATAAAGTGAATCGACCAGAAAAATTGGTAGTAACAAAATACATGACCAAACGTCGCGCAATCATCTGGCATTGGGCTTTTAATACGATTGCATTTAGCCTTGGTATTTATTTAAGTATTTTTTACCACACCTTTTTGTATGTTTTTATCCAACTGATTTCCATCAATGCTTTGTGGTTATATTCCGTTTATTTTAAACGAAAATTTATTGTCGGAAATGTATTAATTGCCTCTTTAACGTCCTTAGTGATTTTATTAAGCGGATTTCATTTTTATCAGATCTGTTCGTATGAAATAAATCCGTCTTTACATTCCAAAATCACCATTCCAATTTCCCTTGATCATGCTGTAAGTTATTGGAAAAAAAGATTTTTAGATGCTGGAAACTTTATTTTTCTGCTTTGTTTTTTTGCATTTGTACTCAATTTAGGTCGTGAAATTGTGAAAGACATGGAAGATGTAGAGGGAGATCAGTTACTACAAGCAAAAACAATTCCAATTGTTCTTGGAAAAATTGCTGCAAAATGGATTGCATTTGCTATTTTGAGTAGTGTTCCCCTGTTATATGTATGGTTTTTATCTATGCATATTAATCAAAATCATCTACTTCACCTATTGGCTACCTTACCTGTTTTTCTTTCTTCGCTATTTGTGTGTTTAGGATTAATCTTATTAATCCTTACTGCTTCTACACCGAAAAATCTAAAGCGAATAGATAAAATCCTCAAGCTCGCAATGTTAGTTGGAATTATGACCCCATTCTATTGGTGGTTACTTTAATTTATGAATTATGAATTATGAATTATGAATTGTAAATTACAAGACTCAAAAAAAATTGGTAAATTTCAATTTAAAGCATAGGTTTCATAAAGTGCTTTTTGAATTCGATTTGTAAAATCACCTCCATACAGCAAATTTGCAGTTAACGATTTTAATTGTTTTTCAGAAGCCAATCGAACTAAAAACGTATATTTTTCGTTATCTATATCTTGAATGAAGTAATTTTTCAAGTAATTGAAAACGATGGATGCATGAATCGTTGATTCCAAAAATTCTCCATATTTATTAACACATGTGTCTTTATTCGCAAAAATATAAGCGTATAATTCTTCTAAAAACTGCTCGTTTACAGGAACATTTCTATCACTAAAAATAGATTTAACATAGGTAGATAGAAAATCGGAATAGAAATAAGGTCTCATGGCTCGTAGTATTAAGTATTTGTATATCCTTCTAATTATAAGACGTGTCTATCGTTATTAACGTTGCTTTCCACTAAAATATTGCGCAAAAAAAAAACGGGCAGCTAAAAGTCGCCCGTTTAAATATTTTAGTAGAGATAAAAATATGGTATTTACCTATTGAATCTATTATTTCAATAAATTAGTACGAACAGTTTCAACTAATGCTGTAATTTCAGCTAATTGAGCATCCGTCATTTTGATTTCAGAAGTAGAACTATCTTCAATAATCATTTGACCATCCACAATTTTGGTTACTGGTTCTCCTTGAATATACTCAATTTTAACTTTTGAAAAAAGTGCGTTTAATTTTTCATATTGCGTTAAAATATTTTTTACGTATTCAATTTTATCACACATTTTTAAAACTTTCAACAAACTTTCTAAAACGATTTTTTGTTCTCCGATTTTTTCACGTAACTCATCGTTTGATTTAGATTTCATCGTTTGCGTAGCAATATGTAATCCTTCTAACCATGCGCCAGAAACTATTAACACACTCAACTCACCTCTATTTTGAGAACGTAAGTAAGAATCCATTTTATTGAAACTATTGATACTAATGTATTGTAATGAATCTACATTATTACTGTTTTTAGACAAACGCTGTAACGCTTCGAAATCAAAAAATTGACCAACTTGAATCGCATCCGACAATTGTTTTACTGCAGTAATACAAGAAATAGAATACATTGTTTTATCGTAGACGTTTATGTAACCCATATCTGCTGTATAAACACCTACATTGAAAGCTTGTTGATAATTGGTAGTGTATTTTTTAGCCGATGCAGTTTTATGCATAATGTTTGCATTAAAAGCAGCACCTGTAGATTTAATAACAGTATTCATTTCAACTGGTGAAGGAATAGATTGAATCAAATCGTCTAAAAGTTTTGCTTGTTTTTTAGAATTTACCATTAAGGATGGATCTCCTAACTCACTGTCTAACGAGTTACTTTTACCACCACCACAAGAAACCATCATTGCAGCTAATATAAAAGATGGTAAGTATATTTTTAAAAATTTATTTTTCATCATTTCTATTTATTAATTTTTTGTAAATCCTAAGATGTTTATACCACATTTAGCTTTGTCTCCCTGGAAAGAATATTCAATGTAATAAACACCAGTAGCAGAACAAGGATAAGTTAATGCAGGGAAAACTTTTTTAGATGCTTTATCAAAATTGGAAGCTATCAACTTATGATTACGATCATAAAGTGAAATAATCATTTTATTACCTGCAATGTTTTCATCACAAACAACAATTCGGTAAGTAGATCCTTTAGAAAAAACGTATGAATACTCCGCTTTAGCACCACCTTTTGGATTAGCATATTCAAAAGATTTAATAAAATTAAAATCTTCTAATGCACTTGAGCAATTATCCATAAATGCATCCGAACTACATTGTGCATTTACAGCAGCACCTGTAGCTAAAATAAGCCCCATTGCAAGGAAATATTTACGGAAACTTAGTAGATTTCCTACTTTTTTCAATTGATTTGTCATACACTTTATTTTGTGAGATTAACTAAAAAATATTTAAATGCAAAAGTAATATACTACAGTAAGTATGCAATTTTTCTTTGCGTTTTTTTTCGTATTGAAATCTCAAATTACAAACCAACTATTTTGATTTCTGTTCTACGATTCATTTGATGTTCTTCTTCCGTTTGTGCATTTTTTACAATTAACATAGATTCACCATATCCTTTAGAGACAATGCGTTTTTTGTCTATTCTACCTTCTTCTAATAAATAGTTCATTACATTTCTTGCTCGTTCTTTAGATAAATTCAAATTATACGCATCTGTACCTTTTTCATCTGTATGGGCACTTATTTCAATTTTGACATTGGGATTAATTTTCATAAATGAGATGAATTTATCTAATTCTAATTCAGAAGCATGTTTGATGTCAGACTTATCAAATTCATAATATATATTCATTGTCAAAACCTCATCCACTTTGATTGAATCCATTTCGATTGCTAAATCTAAGTCTCCATTTTCTCCAATATTTTCCATGGCAATATCTACCTTTTTAGGTAGCATCCCTTTTTTATTTACAGTCATACTATATTCACCATCTGGATTTAAAGAAAATTTAAAAGCTCCGTTATTATCGGTCAACTGTGTTTTTACATCCTCAATACTGGAATATAAATCGATTTGAGCATTTACTATTACCGTATCTCGTGTCTTAATAACTCCATTTACATCTACTCGTTCCTTTTCAATCATTTCAATTCGAAGTATAGCAGTAGTAGCATTTTTATATTCTGCGGTTTTTATGGTGATTTCTTTACTTTCATACCCCGGTTTGGAAGCAAATATGGTATATTCCGGGACCTGAGAATTTAACATAAATTGAAACATTCCCATTCCATCTGATTTTGCGCTTTGTTGTAACGAATCTCCATTATAAAGTTTCAATGCTACGTTACTCATCTTTTTTCCGTCTGAATTTAACATACCCTTAAAAAGTAATTTTTCAGCAACAATATTTGTGTCAATTTTGAATACTTTTGGTAGTGGTACTATTTTAGTCGTATCTAAAGTTTGCGGAGTAATTATAGAAGTATCACGTATTAAAGTATCCGAAAAATCGGTTAAAATAGCTACACTATCAATTACCTTGTTAGTATCATTACTAATTGTTTCAGGTACTTGTATACTTTCATTGTCTATCAGCAAATAAGCATTACCAGATGTTAACTCGTAATTAAACGAAAATCTTCCAGAGGAATCGGAATGCTTATTAGAAATTTCAGCATCATTCTCTAATAAACTAATAGGAGAATCGGTTAATTTAGCGACAATATTGGTTTGAGAACTATCCAATTTATAAAGTGTTCCAGCAACCTTCACCGTTTTATCCAAAGGACGTATCAAAAATGAAATTTGATTACCCACTGGAGGAATTTGTCGCATTAAACTCACTTTTGCATAGCGAAATCCATTTTTACGAGCAACTAAAGTATAACTTGTATTTGGCTCCATAGAAGCAGAATAAATCCCTTTTTCAGTCTGAAGAATTTGTTCGGATTTTGTACTGTCGTTCACCAACTTGTACACTACTCCATCGTAAAATGTTTGGTCTAATATTTGAATTTTGGGTCCTTCCACATTGATTTCAAAAGGATCATGGTGACTAAATGTATAGATATCATCCGCACCTTTACCATTAAATCTGTCTGAACTTAAAAAACCGCGATTACCTTTAGAATCTTTGACAAACGCAAAATCATCCCCAATCGTATTTATTGGAGGACGCATATTTTCTGGTTCAGTCCATAATGAATCGGAAACTTGCTTAGTAGAAAAAATGTCTAATTTACCCATCCCTGGATGCATATTCGACGAAAAATACAATACCGAATCATCACTAATAAATGGAAACAACTCATTTCCTGCTGTATTGACTGGCTTACCCAAATTTATAGGTTTACCCCAAGTGGCATTTTTTTGTTTTTGCGTATAGTAAATATCTGTTCCGCCAAGTCCACCAGGCATATCCGACATAAAATATACTCGATTACCATCTTTACTTATAGATGGATGACCTGTCGAATATTGAAAACTATTAAATGTAAATGCACTAATTGGCAATTTCCAATTTCCAATAGAATCTTTTTTTGACACGAAAATTTGTAATGTTTTTAAACGTTTTTGTGATTTTGATTTTGCACTTGTTACTGTTTTAGTGATATATAAGGTACTAAAATCTTTCGTAAAAGTTCCAGGCCCTTCATGCGAAATCGTATTTAACTTTCCTGGAAATTGAATCGGTGGTTTAATTGAATCAACAGGACCTGATATATCTGTAAAGTAATAATCCAACGCTGCTGCAGCTTCACTTCCACTAAAATTAATTAACGGCTTCAAACTTCCCTCTCTGGAAGAGCAGAAAAACACACCATTTTCATAATAATTCGCGGCAAAATCAGGTGCTTCACCACTCAATTTATCCACTAAGTTTACATCGTATTCAATTTCTTCATCCAACCAATGCTGTGCAAGTAAACACGATTTAATCATCCTATTTGCAGTCGATGAATCCGATGGGTTTTTCGTCCTATATTTTTCAAAACTTGCAATTGCTTCTGTATATTTGGAACTGGCTTTTAGCGCTAAAGCATAATTCAAATAACTCGAAGCTGGTGTTTTTTTATTTTTCAGAATTTTCTGAAACGTTTTTTCTGCTTCTTCAAACTGCCCTGTAATACGGTAACAGTTACCCAATTGTATCATTGCCGCTTCTTTTTCTTGCGCTTTACCTTCTTTCGTTGCCAATAAATAAAATTCAATCGCTTCGGTAAATAAGTTTAAATCGTAATAACGATCCCCTTTTTCCATGTTCCCTTTTTGAGAAAAACCTAAGGAAGAAAAACACAAACACATCATCATACCGACAATGTATTTTAATATAGAACTACTATGTTTTTCTTTATATTTCAAATTTAGAAATAGTATCTTGGATTAATTTCTTTTATTTGTTGTGGAGGTAGTAATTTAATCCCATAGCGCAACATAAATTCTTGCGCTGAACCAGAATAATTAGCGATTTGAGAAATTCTAAAATCATACGAGTATGACAATCGAATAGCATCTGTAATATGAATTTTCATGGAAAAAGTTAAAGCATCTCCAGTACGATATCCAATTCCCAAAGTATATTTTTCTTTATATATAAAATTTGCATATAAATCAACCTGCATAGGTGCACCAGATACTTTTTTCACTAGAAAACATGGTTGCATGGATAAATTTTTTGATAAGTCCTTTACATATCCACCTGACAAAAACCAATGTCTATATAAATGCGCAACAATCGATCTATCGTAATTTGAAAAATTTAAACTACCTCCATACAAATGCTGAACAGATAATCCTAAAAAATAGTTTTTAGTTTGATATTGTAATCCAAAAGCACCATCTAATTTAGCCTTAGTCGTTTTACCTGGAGGAATTGCATTGTCAATTTTTTCAAGTTTATACAACGTAGAAAAATCAATACTTTGCATATATAATCCTAATTCCAAACCAACTGACATTTTTCCTTTACCCAAACCTAAGTGATAAGCACCTATTCCACTAACTCCTGTTTGATTTGTTACTCCAAGTCTATCGGAAACAATTTTACCTCCATAACCTACAGATCTTGCTTGCCAAGGTGCATGAATGGTGATTATGTCTGTATTTGGTCCACCATCTAAACCTACAAATTGACTTCGATGTTTAACAGATGTGACAATCCAATTGGAACTTCCAGCATAGGCTGGATTAAAAGTCAAACGGTCAAAATTATTTTGCGTATACATCGGTTCCTGTTGACCGAGGCTTGTAAAAACAGACAATACCATTCCTAAAAACAATGAAAATTGCATTAAAAATAAGCTATGTCTTTTCTCTTTTATCACCTCGTAATTACTACAAACCCTTTGTATGGTTCATGTCCATTTCCAATATCTAAAGAATAATAATAAGTTCCATCTGGAAGATCATCTCCATTTTCATTTTTACCATCCCACGTGTTATTATAAGGAGAAGCTTGGTACACAATATTTCCCCATCTATTAAAAATTATCAATGAATTTTTAGGAAAATAATCCACGTCAACAATAGTAAAAACATCATTTGTACCATCCGTGTTCGGTGTAAAAACTTGTGGTACTTTATCTGGTAAATCCTTCAAACATTTATCGATGATCACCTCTATTTCGTCGGTTGTTTCACAGAAATCGTTCAGAACATGAACTTTATAAATTGTTGTTACAACAGGTGCAACTTTTGGAGACGCAGTAGTCTTATTTGCAATCCCCAATTGATCCTCCCAAATATAAGATTTACCACCAGTAGCATGTAAAGTTGCAGTATCATAACGACATAACACAAAATCTTTACCTGCATCAGCTTTTGGTACGTTTACATCTACCTCCACATGTATGGTATCGTCGATACTTTTACAACCATTGCTTGTAACATTTAAAATATAATCTGTAGTAACAGTAGGTTTCACTGTGATATTTTTCTTTTTCTGTCCATCACTCCAAACGTAAGAAGTACTTGGATAATTTGTTTCATCAAAGCTTGTTGTAATAGTAACAGATGTTCCTATACAAATTCCTTTTAAATCTGCTGACACTTTTGGATTTGGGACAGGATGTACATTAACTTTTACCGTAAAATTTTTACCTATACATTTACCTAAATCTCCTGAAACAGGGGAAATCGTATATGTAATGTCACCAGAAACCGAAGTAGTATTTAATTGTTGGGATAAACTCAAAATTGGCGTTGGTTGTCCTTTCCATCCAGTAATCGTATCGACAGGATTTACCACAGGATTTAACCAAGTGTAGGAAGTGTTTTGAGGAACAATATCCCCATTAACAAAATTTACAGGTTTTACTATAATAGAATCCCCAGAACACAATGCTTTAGTTACGTCTGAAATAACAGGTTTTGGATAAACTGTAATCGAAATTGGGGTTTTTACTCCTTTACAATTATAATCAGAAATTGGAGTGACAAAATAATCTACTGTTTGAACAGTATTGGATTGATTCGTTAATTTGTCTTTAATTGAATTACTAATTTGATTAGTCGTAGATTCTCCTAATATGGAAGAATTCTCATTTGCATACCAACTCAAACTAGAAGAAACGGAAGGAGTTAATGCAATATTCACCGTGTTATCACTACAAAAACTTTTGGTAAGTTCATTCGTCATTGTAGGGACTGGCTTTACTACTAAAGGTATTGTAAAATTTGGCCCAGTACATTTACCAGCTTTTGGAGTGATAACATAATTTATGTTTGCTAAGTCTAAGGTGTTATTGACCAAAGTTTCTGAAATACTGGTTTGTCCAATCGATTGAGCATTCGCGCCAGTTATTGCACCATTAGGAAGAATGATTGGCATAGGCCAAGTGTAGATGATATTAGCAGGTACTATGTTTGAACTAGAAGGCACACCATTTAATGGTAATTTAATAAATTTTGAATTACTGCATAGAGAATCTGAGCTAAATGAAGTTATCGATGGAGTTGGATTAATTAAAACATCCACATTAAATGGTTTACCAGTACAACCACCTGTTGCTCCAGATTTTGGAGTTACAACATAAGTCACAATAGATGCAGTGTTTGTAGTATTATTTAATGTTTGAGAAATTTTATTTACACCTGAAAATTGTGCGCTTGCACCAGTTATTGTTCCAGGAGCAGAGAAAGATGGAGCAGTCCAAGTGTACGTAGAATTTGCTGGTACAATCGTACCTAAAGGTATTCCATTTTGAGGTTGAATGGTAAATGCTAACCCGCTACAAACAGTATCTAAAAGATTAGGAATTTTTGGTGTAGGATTAACTGAAATAGTAACAGTTTGGGTTGCTCCTGTACAACCTGGCAGGGATGTAGGGATAACAGAATAGCTCACAATTTCTTTTAAAATATTTGTGTTTTTTAGCGAATCTTTCAATGTGTTTGTTGTTTGTTTAATCGTACTTTCTCCTTGAATGTTTGGATTATTCGATGCCTGCCATGTAAAGGTACAAGGTATCGTACTTTTTAATGGGATATTCACTTCAAAACCACTACAAAGTGTTAATGCAGTTGGGCTTGTCATCGATGGTATAGGATTAACAATTACAGAGATTGTATCCGAACTTTTACTAACACATGTATTAATATCAGTACCCACAACATGAATCATTTTATTGACCGTCAAGGATGAATAGGTTTTAACATTTGAATTAGAAGTTTGAACTGCTGTTGCATTTTCATAGAAAACATACTTAGGTAGGTTGCTTGGACTAGCAGTAATTGAATAGGAATCCCCATCACAGATACTGTTATCTAAATCAGATGACAATATGGTTAAGATAGGTAATTGAAATAACTGAATTGGTAGAGCTGGAGTTAGATCGCCGACACAACCAAAAGGATGAATTGCATTCGCAGTTATAGAATAGGACTTATTTATTGAAAATTGGCTATAAATGGTACTAACAGATGATTGCACTTGATTACCACTTTCGTAAAAATTATATTTTTTAAAATTGGTTGGTTTAGCCGAAACCATCAAATCGCTGCCAATACATATACCCCCGTTAATCGCGTTACTCGTCAAAGAAATTACAGGTTTAGGAACAACCGTCATTTTAAATGGATCACTTGTTGCTGTACATCCTATATCGTCTTTTACTAAAACAGTTAAAGTCAATGAAGATGCAATAGTTGGTTGTGCATATTCATTTCCATTCGAAGATTGCAAAGTAATTCCATTATTCTTAAAATCATATAATGCATAACCATTTGGCTCCGCTGTAAATGTTATTGCATCTCCTTCACAAATACTATCATTAATAATAGAAGCTATTATGTCAACAATTGGTTTAGGATTAACTTTTACAATAATAAATTTGGTTACTGCAGGGCAAAATGGTTCATTTGTTCTGTATACACTTACTGGTATAGTATCATTTACAATTGGACCTACACGATAGGAAGTTATTGTATCCAATGCTCCATGTTCCCAAGAAATCTTGTGGAACGGTGCGTTTATTGAATTAATGGACACAGTAATACTATCCCCTTCGCAAATCGACGTAGTTGAAAATTTATTAAATGTAATTGCTGTACATACTGAATCTGGAACGTAGGTTGTATGTCTAATAATTGTATCTGATTCTGGACTATCACCACAAGCAGTATTTCCTAAGGCCATGACCTTAAAAATACGCGATTGACCTGGAGCTAATCCTGTAATCGTGTGTTTCAAACCTAAATTACCAGAACTTGGCATACTATATGGCCCATTATTTACACTTACACGATAACCCGCAGCGTTTGGAATTGCATCCCAAACAAAATCGATAGTAGATGTGTCAATATGACCGGAATTTGCAACAGGTTTCTCCAAAGGAATGGAAACTACTAATGGAATGACTGAGGATGTATCGACACAAGAACCATTACGTGCAATCACTTTTAATTGAGCGCCAGACTTAAATTTATCGGATTTAAAAGTACTTTTAATACCTGAATACAATAAAGAAGATCCATTATAAAATTTATAAGCTTCATAGGTAACTGGTTTAGCAATTAAAGAAACAGAATCCCCAAAACAATTAGAAGTAGGAGAAATCGCTAAGGAAACATTTGGTTGTTCTATCACCTCAATACGTGTGTATTTTGTTACATAAGGACAATTTAATTCATTCGCATTTCTAACATTAATAGTAATAATAGTATCCTTTGTAGGTTTAACATTAAAGGAAGTAGCTTTTGCAAACGTAGTTTTATTCCATGCAACTTCGTATTTAGGGATATTAATACCGGTAACCGCAATATTTGTTTTGGCACCTTGACAGATACTAACTGTTGTTGGAGCGTTATAAGTAATTGCAGTACAGGGATTCGTAAAACAACTTGCTTGAACTGAAACTTTTGAATTTCCACAAACCGTTGCACCTAATGCACGAACAGAAACATAAGATGCTGTCCCTGGAGTTAACCCATTTATCAAATGTTTCAATCCTGTAACACCTGAACTTGGTGTTATCCAATTCCCCCCTTCCACACTGATTTCATAGCCAATGGAATTTGGAATCGCATCCCACGTGAACTCCATAGAAGAAGTCGTTGAACCTCCACAGTTCACAACTGGTTGTGCAAGTGGTTCTATAACCGTATTTATAATGGTGTTTGTTGAAGTCGCTTTGCAACCAAAATTTTCTGCTACAACGGTTAATGGAACCCCATTCTTTACATTTTTCAAAGTAAAATAATTTTTCCAACTGGATTGTAAAATTTGATTTCCACTATAAAATGTATAATAATCATAATTGGAAGGTGTTGCAGTTAATTTTGCTACATTTCCTTTACAATTAATTGGAGATAAACTTGAATTAAGTGTTACAAGTGGAAGTGGATAAACTTTAATCCTAAATGTTGCATCAAAATTTGAGCAAAAAGATAATTGAGATGAATCTTTAATTACAGCAGTAATTTCCGAATCTAATGCTGGATGAAAAGTAAACGTTGTATCTTTACTTGGAGCTCCACCATTCCATGATACAGAATAATTGGTAGCAGATATATTGTCAACACGTAATTTAACTGCTTCACCACTACATATTGTATCGAAAGGAGTATACTTCATAGTAAAAGGAGTACAAACTTTCGAAACACACGATTTTGCTTTGGAAACTAAGCTTGTAGCACATGAAAACGAGCCGATTGCTTTTACTACAATTTTTGTAGAATCTCCACTGGAAAGTCCTCCGAAAACATGGGATAAACCAGTCAAGCCCGAACTAGGATCTTGAAATGCTCCACCATTTACACTCACTTGGTACCCAGAAGCACCTTGAATATCTCCCCATACAAACGATACTTGACTATCAGTAGATGCTCCACAATTTACAACAGGTTTAGGCAATGGTGGGAGTACTTTCATTACAAAAGCATTACTCGACATTTTTGCACATCCATTGAAATTGGTAGCCTCAACAAAAATAGAGTCATTATCTGTTAAGGTAGTTGTATTTAAATTCGTTGACACACCTATTTGTAGAGGTTGGCTAAAATTATAAAACGTATAGCTTGAATAATTTGTGGGTATACCACTAAACGTAACTAAATCTCCAGAACATATAATATTATCTAAATCAGAACTTAACAAAGAAACTACAGGTCTGGTTTTTACTACCATTCGTTCATAATTACTTTTCTTTGATTTACATCCTTTCACATCAGTTGCAACTACATAAAATACGTCTCCAGTAGACAGTAAGGAAGTTGTAAATTCATTCTCTTCCATCGTCTGATATAGACTTCCGTTTTTGTACACCTTATAATCGACTAACGATGCCGGCGAAGTAGTAAATGTAACTTCATCCCCTATGCAAATTGTATCATTGGATGCTACAAAAGAAATAATAGGACTAACTAAAACTGTTGCTTGTTTGGTTGAAATAGAAGAACATGTACTATCTGTGACCGTTAAGCTTAACGTTTTTACCCCCCCTTTAATCCAATTCACCCAATGAGGTCCTTTTCCAATTCCAGGAGTAGCTATACCACCATTTAAACTCCAAGCATAGTTTGCATTTGGTCCTGCACTTCCTAAATAAGTAATTTTTAAAGAATCACTTGAACATATTTCAGTAGGGGAAATACTAAAATCCGAACTGGGAGAAGTTAAGACACTAATTGTATTAGAAGTACTACTTTTACACCCTAATACAGAAGTTGTCGTTAAGACAATAGTTTTCGTGCCAGGAATAGTATAATCATGGGATGCCGGGACACTGGAAGAATCTAATTTACTTCCATCTCCTAGGTTCCAGCTCCAATATTTGATTTGCACATTGGTCGTATCGGTAGTGTTTTTTATATTCAATGTCAAAGGAGTACAACCTGAATACTTGTTTAACGTAAAATCTGGACTAGGTAAAGAGTTTACCGTCATCATTTTTGGTTTCACTTTCGTGTCCTCACAACCATGAACATTGGTAACCTTTAAGGAAACATCGTATTTACCTCCAGAATTATATGCTTTAGTTGGGTGCTTCGTGGTAGATGAAGTATTATCTCCAAAGTTCCATAAATAAGCTCCTGCTTCTGATAAATTAGTGAACTTAGCTTGGTCATTAATAGCACACACAGAAGTAGTATCTACCTTAAAATTAATTTTCGGCTTGGCGTATACTGTTACAGTCACGTCGGTAGAAACCCCTCCATTACAAGCTTTTGTTAAAGTAACCGTATAGGTTGTATCACCGATTACACCTCCATCAAAGGTGTGAAATGGACTTTGAGCTCCTGACGTTGATTTTCCATCTCCAAAATCCCATGAACGAGAAGAAGTAGTATTTGGATCTTTAAATGAAACACTAAATGGCGCACATCCACTTAGTGTACCTGAAGTAGTTGTAAACTCAATTATAGGAGTACATTGAGAAAATGATTTTTTTTGGAAGCAAAACAAACTACATAAAACTACCAAAAAAGTAATTTTTTCTTTAAAAAAAAAGATATGTAGTTTGTTAACTGCCATCTATTGTTTTTTGTTTTTAATGATTTTTGTTTCCAACTAAATTCAAAGCTTTTTTTAATCCATCGTAATACAAAACAACATATAACACGAAAGTAAACATCCATATCATCAAAATGTTAAAACCATACGTCCCAATCAAAGATCCAAAGAAATTTTTGGTTGGTGCATAAAAATGTGTTCTAAAACTTAACACGCTTTCCGTATTCGCATCCATAAAAATCGGATCCTTTTTTTGGATTATTTCATGATTTTTTATGATGATTTTGTCCTTATCTGTTGATTTTGTTACTACTTCTGTTAGGTAATCGTTTAAATAATCATCTTTGGCTTGAACAAATTCTTTTTGTTTCTCCGGAGTATCTTGCAACTTGGATAATAACAACATTTTTTTACCATTCACAGAATTGAAAATCTCTGAGTAATAACTCAATAAGTTGTCCAATATAGTTTTCAACCTTTCTCCTTGCACATCATCAAACTCATTAAAATTAAATTTTTCGATATCGTCAATCGCCACGCGTACATTTGGAATTAATTTCTTTTCCGAAGCTAAAGATTTTCTTATCACCCATAAACGATCCTTCATTATACTATCTGCAGAATCTCCAATTACATTAATTAAAGAAATACTTTCATCTGCATACTCTTGTAATTTAGGAATAAAAAATGCTTGTTTATAGCTACACATACTTTCTTTTTGTTCCAAATCAAAAATTTCACGTTCGAACGGATTGTTTTTAAATTGATCTACAACTAAACCTTCGTATGCCCAACGAGAAACCATTACTTCAGCAATCATCGGAGGAACTTGTTTTCCACCACCGATAGAATCGTTTAATTTATCGAAACTAAACATTGCACCACCCAAAATCATTTGAGGAATCACAATGATTGGGATTAATATGTAGATGGTAACTGCAGAGTTAAAACTTGCAGAAATATTTAAACCTAACATATTAGCAAAACAAGAAACGGTAAATAACATCCACCAGTAATCCCAATACATACCATGTATTCCAACCACTGAATTACCAATTACTACAAACAATAACGATTGAATTGCGGAAAGGGTAAATAGAATTCCAATTTTGGATACTAAGTAACTTGACTTACTTAAATTCAGGAATTTTTCACGTTTCAATATTTTTTGGTCACGGAAAATTTCTTCTGCGGAAACGGTTAATCCAACAAACAACATCACGATAATACTCATGAAAATAAATGCAGGAATGTTCTCGTTATTACGGAAAATATAGTCTGTACCTGGAATTTCAACGTAACGGATAATGTAAGAAAGTACCAAAGCTAATAGTGGAGCTTCCAATAAATTGATCCACAAATATTGTTTGTTACTGATTTTAGAAAATAAATCACGCGTTGCAAAAATCTTTGTTTGTTTTAACCAAGAAGGAATGTTTAAGCCAAATTCTGGAACCTCTTTGATATCTTCTGAGCGAACATAGCTTGAGTTTTTATCGTACAGTTGTTTCCATTGTTCCGGAGTAACCTTTCTGTTTTTTGTGTAATTACCATAATCATCGACGATTTTCGCTTCGATGATGTTGAAGATAATTTCAGGATTCACATTACCACAGACCAAACATTGGCCTTGTTCTGCATTTACTTGGTGATCTGCATGTTTAAAATACACCACAGCTTCCACAGGATTACCGTAGTAAATTTGATATCCACCAACGTCTAAGAAAATGATTTTATCAAACATTTTGTAGATGTCTGAAGATGGTTGGTGAATCACCACAAAAATCAATTTTCCTTTCAAAGTCAACTCACGTAATAAATCCATTACGTTTTCTGAGTCGCGAGAAGAAAGTCCAGAGGTAGGTTCATCCACAAACAACACAGCAGGTTCACGAATTAGCTCCAAACCAATGTTTAGTCGTTTACGTTGGCCTCCTGAAATTGTTTTTTGCAGAGGATTACCCACTTTCAAATCTTTACGTTCTGCTAAACCAAGATTGTTTAAGACTTTCATTACCAATTCGGTAATTTCTTCGTCGTTTAAATCTTTGAAACATAATTTGGCATTGTAGAAAAGGTTTTCAAAAACGGTCAATTCCTCAATTAATAAATCATCTTGAGGGATATACCCAATTAAACCTTTTACCTTGTCTTTTTCGGTATGAATATTTATTCCATTGATTAGAACTTGTCCTTCTGTAACTGGTTCTATCGCAGAAAGTACATTGAGCAAAGTTGTTTTTCCTGCTCCAGAAGCACCCATTAATCCAACTAATTTCCCTGAACCTTCAGAAATATTAATGTCACGCAAACCTGTTGCTCCATTTGGAAACTTAAAGCTAACGTTGTCGGCATGGAATGACAATTTTAATCCATCTCCGTCTGCCATGAAATTTGCAACAACATCGGAGTAGAATACAGGTTTACCACCTGGAACTTTTACCGTACTACCAGCTGCAAACAAGTACATTCTCATAGGGTTTACAGGTAAACCATTTAAGAAAATATCGCTTTTACCCGTATACTTTAAAAAATATAAATCTTCCGAAACAACTTTTAGAATAACAATATTTCCATCTAATTGAGATGATATGTGTTTGCATTCAAAATTCCAATCCTCATCGGAACTATCGATTACCATTATTTCTGGAACCGATTTCAAATCTTCTGTTTCATTTACACAAAAATCAACGATAGCTTGAAATTCAGCTTCTTCGAATTTAAATACTTCCGATACAGTGTGGATAATTGCCATACGTTGTTCCGAGAAAGAACGGTCAGCAGCTATCAACTCTAATAGACGAACAAGTACAATAACTTTTTGTTTTTGTGTAAGTGTTTTATTAATCTTTTTACAAATACCTAAAGTCTTTACCGAATCCTTCACCGATGTCAATTTTTGAATTGGATTTCCATCCTCATCTAATTCGACCGGACCAACAAATTCATCGTATTGGGCAAGGTATTCCCTAACCAATTCTTCACTTAATTGGAACACTAAGAATTCCTCAACAAACTTACGTTCACTTTGAGAAGCGCCGCCATCTTGCTTAGCAATAATGGCAAATAATTGCATCAGGGCCTTTAATATTTCCTCAGACATTGTATAAAATTTTCAAGTAAATCACTGAATCTAAAAAGATTAGTTAAAATACTTATTTTTTGAATAAAATAAAACTCTAAAATACAGCAAATGCTAGATTGTAATACAACAACCTAGCATTAACAAATAACAACGAATTGTTATTAATCTTCTATAAACTTGAATGGAATTTCAACGATTTCAGAATACTCTTCACCTGCTTCTTGCATATCTTCATCATCTTCTTCGTAGTGCCATTCTACTGTAATGTTTTTTCCATCTTCATGTAACTCTTCTAAACGCATTAATACGTCTAAGATAATTTTAGAAGATGCAGTATTAAAATACGTCATTTTAAATACAAACGTAGATTCAGGATTTGCATCCTCGCCATAAGCAGAAATCCATGCAAACACTGGTGCATAAAAAGTACTTACATCTTCAGGTAATGATTTACCAGAAAATTCAAATTTACCCGCTGCTTTATCTAACGTGATTGCAGGTGTATCGTCTGTTTTACTTATAATTAATGGTTCCATATTAGGTATCTATTTACAATTTAAAAAAATTAATTAATCTTCAGAAGCTCCTTTAGTAATTCTTGATTTTAACAAGAAAAATGAACTATTAGCGTCAATTGGTTCGAAGTGATATTCTAATGGGTTTCCAGTTTTACGAGCGATATCAATAAAACCTAAACCAGCTCCACCTTTATCTGAAATAGCTGTTTCACGCATTTTGAATTTATGCAATTCTTTTAATCCATCCTTATCTAAAATATTGATATTATCAATCATTTCTCTCAAAGCAGGAATATTTTCATTTAAAATTCCGTTTCCAGAAGTTATAAAATATTCTTGGTCATCACTACCAATAATAAAAATACCTGTTTTAGCCAAACCTTCTTCTAAGGTATCAGAAGCTGTAGCCGTATCATCATCTGCATGTTTTGCTATATTTTGCAAACATTCTACCATTACGTGGTATACTTTTTTCTTGATTTTTCCATCTTCTTCAATTTTCTCCAGATTTTTTTCTGTCATTGAAGTAAATGCTTTAGTGATTTCTTGCGTCACCTCCCCTTCATAGGCAAGAGTAAGTTTCTTATCTACCATCATTCTGTGGAAATTCACAACGAATTTCATGTAATCAGATTTACTATGTAATTCTGAATTGCTTCTTAACTCTTCCATACGATAAAGTTACTTATTTGTTAATTGTTAATACTAATATACTATATATAATTTTTAAAATCAAAATGTTAGTTTTTAAAACTCCATCCCGATAAATAAAACATCATCCATTTGTTTATGTGGTCCTTGCCATTCATCAAATGCACCTTGTAAGGCTACATTTACTTCAGCAATCGATTTATCTTTATTTTCCACTAAAATTTGGCGAATTCTTTTCGGACCAAATTTTTTCAAATCATCCGTTGGGTAAGGTCCTCCAAATTGGTCTGGAAATCCATCTGAACAAACATATACCCTATCCCCTTTTTTAAGAACAGTTTCAAAATTTGTAAAGACATCTCTACCACGATATTGAACTCCACCGATAGGATATTTATCTCCTTTTAATTCTTCCAATTCTTCGTCTGCTTTTTGGTTGTGACGAACAATATATAAAGGTCTGTGCGCACCAGAGAAACAGAATTCACCCGTTTCTAAATTTAAACGACACATACCAACATCCATACCATCACGTTCATTTTCACCACCTTCTTGTCCTTGACGTAATGTTTTTACCATGGAACTATGTAATTTATCCAACATTACCGAAGGAGTTGGAGTTTCATAGGTAATAATTTCATTTAAAATCAAAGAACCAATTACGGATAACAACGCCCCTGGTACACCATGTCCTGTACAATCGGCAGCTGCAAAATAAATAAATCCTTCTTTTTGTACGATAAAAGGAAAATCTCCACTTACGATATCCTTCGGACGAAACATCATGAATGAGTTAGGAAATACATCACTCAAAACGATTTCTTTTGGTAAAATAGAATTTTGAATACGCTTAGCGTAGTTAATACTATCTTGAACCTTTTGATTTGCTTCTTTAATTTTATGTTCCGCCTCTTTTGCTTCAGAAATATCGTGAAGAATCATTAAGATAGACTCTAATTCGCCGTCTTCACCTGATTCAGGTAATGCATTTACCTCCATGAACAATTTATTTCCATTTAAGTCAATAAATTCCATTTCAGTACTAACGTGGCTATTTTTTGCTTTTACTTCTTCTAAAAATTCTTTCCATTTTTCAACGATGCTTGCATCTAAAGAAATCGTATCAATATTTGCGGTTAAGAATTCAGAGGATGCAAATCCTGTGTATTTTTCAATCGCTGGATTCACATAACTAATTGTTCCAACTAAATCGAAACGTAAAATGATATCTAAGGAGTTTTCAGAAAGTGCTTGCATTTTTGCTCTTTCGCGTTGTTCTTTTTCCGCTTTTTTACGTTCCGTAATATCGCGAATATTAAACAAAATACCATTAATCGAAGGATTATCCACTAAGTTACGACCAGTAGTTTCTACCCAAGTTCTACTACCATCCGGTTTCAAATAGGTATACTGAGCTGTATAAACATTTCCAGGATTGTATTTTAAATCTTCAAATAATTTCTTAACAGTATCTTTTCCTTTCGGGTGAACACGATCTGTTTCTAAAGTGCCAACAAGACCTTCTGGTTGGTACCCTAAGATGTTGCGTACAGAAGGACTGGCATACTTCACATTTCCTTCCTCATCGTAAATATTGATAATCTCAGAGGCATTTTCCAACAATACTTGTGTACGCTCCTGACTCTTATTTACCTCTTCGATTTGAATTTCCAGTTCTTTATTTGTGCGCTCAATCATTTCTTGATTTTCTTGCATTTGACGTGCATTTTCCATCAATTGTTGACTTTGTTCACTTAACTCCGAACTCATTTTTTGAGATTCATTTAACAGTCGAACTGTTTTCTCGTTTACTTTAACATTAAAAATAGTACGAGCAACGATGTCGCTTAGTTCTTGAATAAATTTCACTTGTAAAGGCGTGAATTTTTCAAATCCAGCATATTCTACGGCACCATAAACAGACTCATTTGTGATTAGAGGAACAATCAAGATACTTGAAGGTTTACGATCTCCTAATAAACCAGATGTCACCGTTACATAGTCGTTTGGAATTTCTGTTCTGAAAACGGTATCCTGCTCAATACACGCTTGACCAACTAAGCCTTGGCCAAAACGAAATTTAGCATTTAAGTATTTTTTCTTATTGTATGCATAACTTCCAACCATTTCAATGAAAATATCCTCTTCATTATCATCGTTAACTATGTAAAATGCACCTTGAATAGCACCAATCTTTTTAGTCAAGAAAGCGGTAACTTCCTCACTTAAAAGCACTAATTCTGTATTTCTTCTCAGAATTTCACTTACTTCAGCTATCCCAGAAATAATCCAATTACGTTCTTCTTCGTTTTTATTCGCTTCCAATAGACTTGTACGCATCTCCAATAATGCATTACCAAGAAGATCTTTTTCCCCGTTTGGCGTAAATTCGGAATTAAATTCTCCTTTTCCAATTTGTTCGGCAAATTGCGCTGTTCGTTGAATCGCTTCCGTTTGATTTTCAACTGTTTTATTTAAATTGGAAATTTTTTGATAAAAATTTATCCCAACTGTTAGAGAATAAATCCCTAACATAATAGGCATTAAATCCACAAAATATAATATGGAATTATCTTTATGCAAAAGACTTAAACCCTCCAATGAAAAAGGGTGTTTAGAACCAGCTAAAAAACTAATTAATAGAATTAATAAAATTGCGGAACCAATTAAAAAGGATTTAGTAAAATACTTTACTAATACTTTTTGTTTGTGTTTATTACGAGCTACTTGTGTCATACTATAGAAATATACTTAAAACTTATCCATTAAAGTTACTACATTGGAAGATAGCTCTATTAAAAAGTTTTCTTCTTCTTTTGAGAATAATTTAAATGATGCTAACTCAACAACTGCCATCACCTTATTGTCTTTGATAATCGGAAAGATGATAATAGAATTTGGGCTTGATTGCCCTAAGCCAGAAAGGATTTGAATGTATCCATCTGGAACTGTTTGGATATTAATCAATTTACCTTCTTTTGCAACTTGACCAGAAAGTCCTTCACCAAATTCATATTCAATTGTTTCCGATTCAGGTAAATGGTATGCATACCCAGCTAAAAACTGAATAATATGAATACCTTCCTTGTTTGTTGAAGTTGTGAAAAAAGCACCTTGAGATGCATCTAATTCTTTTGCAATTGACCAAAGTAAATCTTTCGCAAAATCTTTCAAGGAAGTTGCATCTTTTACTTTCGCTATAATCTTATCCATTCTTTCTGAACTCATATTCGTATTGCAGTTTTAATTTATACGTATTATTGCTTATAAACTTACAAAAAATATTTAATTTATTAATTAATAAATTATTAATTCATTAATATTCCAACAATTTCAAAATCATTCATTACATCTTCCAAATGAGGAGCATCTGGCATATCGTTTGTTAAGTCAATTCCAGTAGCGTGAAAGTAATGATAACCATCTTTAAATAATTCAGAAGTAGTCACATCGTAAATTTTACCTTTATACCCAACCCAAATTTCAGGCATTTCCTGCCCATTTCTGAGTGCAAGTTCCTCAATAGTATATATTGGTAAATTATTTTCCATATTTACTTTGAAATTGAAATTAAAAATTTACAAATTTCATCGATTGTTAAAATTTTATCCATTTCTGCAGCTTTGATTGCCGCATCAGGCATTGTTTTAATCGTTGCTTCCTCTGGATCTTGCGCAATCGTAAAAGCTCCTCTTTCTTTGGAACGCTTAATACCTTCTGCACCATCTGTATTCGCCCCAGAAACAATGACACCGACCATTTTATCTTTATAAATATACGATGCTGTATCGAAGGTCAGATCAATGGAAGGTCTTGAAAATTTGACCATATCTTCCGTAGATAGCGCTATCGTATTACCTAATTCCACATACATATGATAGTTGGATGGAGCAAGGTAAGCTATTCCAGGCTTAATCACCTCTTTATCCTGCGGTTCGACGACAGGAATATTAGATTTAAGGCTTAATGCTTCCACGAACCCATTACGGATGTGTTTGAGGCGATGTAATGCTAAAAATACTGGAAAAGGATAATTTTTCGGTAATGCTGCTAAAATTTTCACTACTAACGGAAAACTTCCTGCTGACCCCCCTATAACAACCGCTTTATAATTACTCATACTTATTTTCTTTGGTAAATTTTCTCTTCTAGAGAAAAAGTATTATAATTTTCTACAGATTTACACCAAGCAATCGTTTCTTTAGACCCTAAAGCTAAGAAACCACCTTGTGAAGTACATTTAGCAAATTTACCAACGATTTGATCCTGTAAAGGAAGATTAAAGTAAATCAACACATTTCGACATAGAATAATATCAAAACGCATCGTTTGTTCTCCTTGTACTAAATCAAATTTTCTGAATGTTACATTACGTAGTAGGTCTTGATCCATAAACACATAATCTCCAGTTGACTTAAAATAATTATTCAATTTGAGTTTCCCTTCAAATTTTTCATAATTAAATCCATTGAGTTCCATATTTCTAGCTGGATATTTTCCTTCTAACGCTTTTGCAATTACATCTTCATTGATATCACTAGCGAAAATTCTTGCTTTATCGTATAAACCTGCTTCTTTCAATGCAATTGCCATAGAGTAGACCTCTTCTCCTGTGGAGCATGCAGAATGCCAAATTCGGATGGTTGAATAGTCTTTTACCACCGGAAAAACAGTTTCTTTCAGTTTTTTCCACATGGATGGATCGCGAAACATTTCCGTTGTATTCACCGTTACTTCTTTCAAGAAAAGTTCGTAAAAAGGTTTATCTACCCTAACCTTTTCAATAACTTCCGTCATGTTAGCGAACTTATAGACTTCAATTATTCTAGCCAACCTTCTTTTAAAAGAAGATAATGCGTATTCACCAAAATCAAAACCATAAACGGATTTAATAGTGTTTACCAATTTTCGAATATCTATAATGTCAATTTCTTGCTCCATAAAAGTTTTTGTTTTGCCTCAACTAAGGTATCTTCCAAATCTATTTACCAAAAATACAAAGTTAAATCTGTATTTTGAATACGTTATAAAACATATGCTTTCTATTTAGAATAATTCTAAACAGAAAGTAAAAAACCGACCTCCATGGGAAGTCGGTTTTTGATATAAAATTAAAGTTTACTTAACCGACGATTAAATCTGTAATGTCCGTAGCGTATTTTAAGATTTTCACTACTTCACCACTTGAATTAAAGATAGGGAAGTAAATTGCATTTAACCAAACACTTTCTCCTTGTAAGTTAATTCTTTCAAATCTTCTTTTGTTATTCGATTTTCCTGCAGCTAAATCACTCCAGAAATGTTGGTATTCATCCGAATTTTTCTCATCCTCTTTTACAAAAATACGATGATGTTTTCCATAGATATCCGCTAACTCACATTTCATTGTATTTAAGAAATTTTGATTGGCTGTGATAATGTATCCATCTAAAGTAAATTCAACTGTTGCCATGGAAGCATTGACTCCATCCAAGATTCCACTTGTTTCTGCAGTTTTTTCGATGATAATTGCATTTTGCTTATCCATCTCTTCTTGCGTAGCAACCATTTCTTCCATGTTTTGACGCATTTCTTCTTCTTGTTGTTGCATTTGCTCCACCATACGAGACATTTCTGCTTCTTTACGTTCCATCTCTTCTTGCGTAGCTTGCATCTCTTCCATGTTTTGACGCATTTCTTCTTCTTGCGCACGCATTTCTTCCGTTTGTTGTTGCGATTGCTCTAACAAGATTTTTGTACGTTCGTTTGTTTTTGCGGTTGAAAGTGTAGAAGCTATGGACTCCGCTAATTTATTCACGAATTCAATATGGAATTGTTCAAATAATTGGAAAGAAGCAATTTCAATGATACCAAAGGTTTCATCATTCACTTTTAACGGAACGATTAAGAACGAATTTGGTGTAGCACCACCTAAACCAGAGGTAATGTTTACGAAATCTTCTGGAACGTCCGTGATGTAAATTGTATCACTTTCTTGCCAAGCTTGGCCCACTAATCCTTCTCCTTTATCTACACGCATGTGTAAATATTTTTTCTTGTTCCAAGCATAACATGCAGTCAATTCCAAAAACTCATCATTTCTGTCTGCATCATTGACAACGAATAACGCACCTTGATTTGCATTTAAATATTTTACTAGGTTAGAGATAATATTTTCAGAAAGCACTTCAATACCTTCATTATTTGCACGAAGAATGTCCCCGAATTTAGCGATCCCTTCGGTAGCCCAATTACGTTTTTTATCGTCTTCTGCAACTTTCACTAAATTATCACGCATGTTTAATAATGAATGACCTAAAATATCTTGATTACTTAAAGTTTCGTAATTTACTTGTAATTCACCTGAGCCTATTTTTTCAGCAAATTCAGATTTCTCTTTTAATCCATCAACTAGACCTTTAAGTGCTACTGACATTTGCCCTATTTCATCTTCTGTATTTACTTCTTTTATTTCCACTAAATTTCCTGAAGCCAAGACTTCTAAATCTTCTTTTAAACGATTAATGTTTGAAGAAATACTTCTTGCTAGTAGATAGAATATATAACAAACGAATATTGTAATTAAAATAACTGCGATAAATAGTATCAATAAATTTTCAATAAAATATGCAAAATTAAATTTCGCTTTAGGAATAAATGTTAGTGCATTCCAGTCTTTTCCTTTGTAGATATATGCACCATGTCCTGTTGTTTTACCAACGATATAATCATCATTTGAAATTAATTGACCTTTATACGTGAAAGTTGATCCATTATTGAAATCAGCTTCAGACATAGGAGTTTTGTTATTAACCAACCCTTCATCATCTGCGTCAATAATTTCATCCGTAGCATTAGAAACCAACATAAAAGTTCCTGGCAGCACTTCATTTAAAGCCGCTTGTGTTTCTCTTCGAATACCTTGTGTAACTTCTGCCCAGTTTGCAAAATTGTACCAAGTACCTACAACGGTTCCATCTGGAGATTTAATTGGAGCAGCAAAAGCCATACCCCAACCATTATTCCCATTTAATTCTGCTGATTGTTTATTCACAATAAAATCTGAAAACCATGCTCCACCTTGGGGACCTGCACCAGAGATACATGTTCTAAACCAATCTTCGTTTGCAAAATTAGTTCCTATTAATTGGGAAGAGTTTACTGCTTTTCCAGTTTTATCTAAAGTATTTGCAGCTACAACGTTTCCGTTTATGTCTGTAATCATCATCAAATCGTACAATACATAGTAACTTACCATTGTATTGATAAAATCTTGCGCATCTTGTTTTACAGAATCTGTGTAAGCAGTTCTAACTGCCAATTTATTAAATGCAAAAGCTTGTACATCCCCAAAACGCTCGTAAAAGTTACGGTCAATTTTTTCGATTACAGAAGTTGCATTTGCTTTTGCTTGAATTGCATACTGTTCGTTAGTACTATTTAAAGAGGATACCGTAATGTATCCAATAATTAATAGAGATACAGTAACCATAATTACAATGGAGGTGTACAATAATTGCTGTGCAATTTTAAGTTTTTTGAGTGATAGGTTTTTTAGCATCGTGTTTTATCTTTGATAAAATGGATTTTGCATTGCAACATCCGTACGTTAAACATTAAAATGGGTCTTTCCCGACTAACCCCTATTAGAATTTATAAATCATTGCCATTCCTAAGGTTGTTTGAGTGTTTTTATTAAAAACACCTTTAGAATCCATGAATTGTTGGCTATTTTCATTTCCTACTCCTGTTACTTTAGCCCATTGGTCGTATCGAAGTTCTGGTTTCAATAAAAGATGACCATCTGCTAAGGTAATTTGACCAGTCAAAGTGAAAGTGTATACATCTGCACCTATTTGTTTGTTAGCAACAGCATCTACATTTCTTAACCCTCTTGCGCCTTGTTTGTTATTAAAATACTCAGAACGAAGACCTAACGAAAATTTGTCGGTGAATTTCCAAGCAGCATATATATTATATCCACTCCAGTTTTTTGTTTTAATTGTGTCTGCTTTATCAATTAATCCAGCTATCCCAGGAGAGGATGCATCTTGGTTCCCTTTTTGAGTTCCTAACAAAGTCCAGAAACCTAAGTTCAATTTTTCAGTAACTTGAAAAGACCCATTTAAGTCATAAATAGAAAAATTTGCTTTAGGAAGGTAACCTGATGCTGTTGGATTTGCTTCGTTTGAAGAGAAGTAATTTGCATAGATTGCATATCCTTCTTTCGGTGTAAATGCAACTTGACCGATAATTCCCTTAGCACGGTTATTATCATCTAAATGATCAAAACCATTTACAATACCAACCATTGCAGCAAACTTTTCATTGAATTGATAATTTGCTTTAACACCAGTGTGATAGAAAGGAACACCACTATTAAAGGTGTGGTTAATAGAATAATGGAAATTTAAAGAAGATTCGATGTATTCGTACCCTATGTGTGTAGAGAATTGACCAGCTGAAAATGAAAGTTTTTCTGTTGCATTGTATTTAAAATAGGCTTGTTTGATCATAATACCAGAAACAATATCGTATCCTATTTTATAACCACCTGTTCCTCCTCCTGCATCTTTTAAGTCAGGAACATTACCGTAATTACCATATTGCCCAGAAGGACCATATACTAAGTCCGCAACCATTTCTGAACGTTTGTTTGTGTATTTAAAAACTGTTTGTACCATCCCAAGGTTAAATTGGTCTACTTTACGATCAAATCCACGACCAACACCTGATTGACCCATATTATCTTGCGACATTGGGTTATTAAAATTGGTGAAATAATAACTATCTATGAATCCATTAATCGACAGTTTTCCTTCTTCGTTTTTTGTTGAATCTGCTTGAGAAAAAGCAAGACTGGACGCAAGTACGAAAGCTGCACTTACTAATTTAGATTTAAATTTCATTA
>CANGOF010000009.1 GCA_947455515.1 Flavobacteriia bacterium | reverse complement strand
TACCAATGGAAATTGAATGGATCGGATGTAGGAACAGGCGGAACTACGTATACGAATGCAAGTTTGGTTAATGGGGATGTTGTTACGGTTGTGATGACAGCAAACAATACCTGTCAAACAACTGCTACAGCGAATGGTAATAATGTAATGATGACAGTTAATATCTGTACTGCGTGTGGTGCAAACCTTACCTCTGCTGTTGGTACCAATAATCAAACAATTTGTACGAATAGTTCAATAACTAAGATTTCTTATAAAACCAATGTTGCAACTGGTATTTCTAATAATGCTGTTTCTGGTACGAATGGTTTACCAACAGGTGTAAGTGCAACTTGGTCTAATGATACAATAACTATATTTGGTACACCTACAGTAACCGGTACTTTTAATTACAATATAACATTAACAGGTGGTACATGTGCTGGAGAAAAAGTGACTGGTAAAATTATAGTAACACCAAAAATAATTCCGACATTTTCAGCTGTTCACTCAATTTGTTCAGGAGATGCCTTAAGTGCATTACCAATAAATTCATTGAATGCATTTTCAGGAACTTGGTCACCAGCATTGGATAATAAAAAAACAACATTATATACTTTTACTCCAACTTCGGGTCAGTGCGCAACAACAAAATTGATGAATATCGTAGTGAATACACCTCCATCCGTTTCTGTAAATAGTCCAACGATTTGTACAGGAAGTACAACAACACTCACTGCGACTCCATTAGTTTCAGGTGGTAAATACAAATGGAGTACTGGTGAAACAACACAATCGATATCTGTGTCACCAAATGCGACGACAAAATATTATGTGTTATATTCTTTAGCCCCTGACTTATTGTGTAATATCGATTTTGAAGATGTTAAGTTAGCTCCAGCGAATTCTTATGCTATTGTAAATCAATCTTCAGTTCCATGTTGGAAAACAACTGCATCGGATGGAATGATAGAAGTTTGGGCTAATGGATTTTTAGGTGTACCAGCTTACAGTGGTACCCAATTTATTGAATTGAATGCGAATGAGGTAGCTACTTTATATCAAGATTTTAAAGTAACGGAGGGTAATTCTGCTAAAATATCCTTTGCTCACAGAGGTAGAAATGGAACGGATGTAATGAGCGTAGAAGTTGGACCAGTGAATGGACCTTATGAAAATATAGGTACAATTTCTACAGGGAATACAAACTGGTCTTTTCATACCATAGATTATACGTTCCCAACTAATGGCGATTCAAATTATCGAATCAAATTTAACTCGATAAGTTCTACAGGAGGGTCAGGAGTTGGTAACTTTTTAGATGCATTTTCGATAGTATATTCTAATTGTCCAAGTGATACAACTTTTGCAACCGTTACTGTAAATCCAAAAGCTGCACCTACTTTTACGGCTGTTGCACCGGTTTGTTATGGAGCGACAATTCCAGCTTTGAATACCACATCAGACAATGGATTTACAGGAACATGGTTTCCAGCTTTAAATAATTTAGCAACAACACCTTATACATTTACACCAACGGCAGGTCAATGCGCTTCAACTGCAAGTTTAACTATCATAGTAAACTCAAAACCAACTATTTCATTAGGAAATGTAGTTTCTCCGAGCACTTGTTTAGGAACAGATGGAAGTATTGAATTAACAGGTTTGCAATTGAATACTTTATATACTTTAAATTACAAAAAGAATAATACACTATTAACTAATGTGTTGACAAGTAATGGGGCAGGAATTATCAAACTATCAGGTTTAGCAGCTGGTGATTATAAAAGCTTTAGCGTAGTACTCTCAGGTTGTACTTCAAATACGGTAGTTGGTCCTGTT
Source organism: Flavobacteriia bacterium (assembly GCA_947455515.1). Lineage (GTDB taxonomy): Bacteria > Bacteroidota > Bacteroidia > Flavobacteriales_D > Crocinitomicaceae > CANHVK01. Next base: position 46,404 of record CANGOF010000009.1, on the reverse strand, counting down.
TCTTTAACAGATCCAACAGCTCCAATTCCAAATGCAGGGGGAACAACCGCTATTTGTGAAGGGCAAAAATTAAGCTTATCATCAGATAATCCTGGAATAGGTGCGACTTATAGTTGGTCTGGACCTAATAGTTTTTCTGCAACTACGCAAAATCCAACAGTAAGTATATCTGCAACTCCGAATATGACCGGTACTTATTCGGTTGTTCAAACTTATTTAGGATGCTCAAGTACCGTATCTACAGTAGATGTGGTTGTTACACCATTGCCAAAAACAGGAGTGTTAAGTGGATCGAATCCAATATGCCCGGGGATAAATACAACGTATAGTTCAACAGTTACAGGAGGGACATGGTCCTCAACTAATCCTGCTGTCGCTTCAGTAAATGCAACTACTGGTGTTGTTACAACATTTATACCTGGGAATGCGGATATTATATATACTATTACGGGAACAGGTGGCTGTAGTGATGTGAGTGATAGTAAATCGATAATTGTAAGTAAAGATTATACAATTAGCCTGTCTTCAGCTGTGAAATCAGATACACAATCTGTATGTATAAATACTGCAATAAACCCAGTTGAATATATTATTACGGATGCGGTCGGAGTAAATGCAAAAAATTTACCAACAGGAGTAAATGCAATAATTATAGGAAATAAAATAACAATTTCAGGAACACCGAATCAAAAAGGTAATTTTAACTATGTTATTAAAGCAACTGGAGGATGTGGCAATGATTCAGTTGTAGGTCAAATTGTTGTAGATGATATGTTAACACCTGCGGTAAGTATTATATCTTCTGATGCGGATAATATTATTTGTTTAGGTACTAATGTAACATTTACTGCTCAGCCTACAAATGGAGGTGCTGCACCAACTTATCAATGGAAGTTGAATGGAGTAGATGTGTTTGGCGAAAATTCAACTACCTATACAAAATCAACATTAGTAGATGGGGACAAAGTGTCTGTTCTAATGACTTCTAATTCTGCTTGTGCTTCACCACTAACAGCAATCTCTAATATTATTACCACTAATATTGGAAATAATGTAGCACCATCTTTTAATGCAAAAACAGCAATCTGCGAAGATGAGATTTATTCTTTGCCTACTACATCTTTAGAAGGTTCAACAGGTAAATGGACACCTGCAATGAATATTAAAGTAACAACTACCTACACTTTTAAACCGGATCTTGCAGGTTGCTATACAAGTACTACCTATACGTTAAAAGTTAATCCTTTACCAATAGTAAATAGCATAATTGGATCAACAACCGTTTGTAAAGGTACTGCAACGGATGTAACATTATCAAGTACAACACCAAATACAACTTTTAGTTGGACCGCAACACAATCACCTAATGTTACGGGAGCAAATTCAGGTTCAGGTACTATTATCGCACAGGTGTTGTCATTGACAGGAAATACAACAGGAAATGCAGATTATATTATTACTCCAAAAGCAGGACTGTGCGTTGGCAATACAAAAACGGTTAGTCTTACTGTCAATCCGTCCATTACGCCAAGTGTTTCCATTCTTGTTACCAATATGACAATGAATGCGACAAAAGATACTGTTACACTTTGTCCGGATGATAATGTTATATTTAAAGCGACACCTGTAAATCCAGGGACGACTCCTGTTTACCAATGGAAAGTTAATAATGTCAATGTTGGAACCAATTCAGCAACATATTCTTCTGGTAAAATTAAAGACAAGGACATAATATCAGTTTCAATGACATCCAATCAATTGTGTGCAAGTCCAGTTACCGTTACTTCCAATATTATTCATGCTGTAGTAAGAGCAAATCCTTTGAAAATTATTGCAGGTTCCACAAATTCTTGTAATGGATCCGATGGGTCTATTACGATGAAAGGAGATGGAGTTGGAGATTTTTCTTGGAAACTTGGAACCGTATTAGTGAATGATTCTTTAAACGTGACTATTTCTACTCAACCTAACAATCCATTTGTAATTAATAAATTAGCTAAAGGTACATATACTGTTTTCTTTGATAATCATACCTGTATTTACAAATATCCAGCAACAGTTGAAGAACCGACCACTCCATTAGCTCCTTCTTCGATTACTTTAAGTAAACCGGCTCCAATTTGTAAAGGGGATTCCGTACTATTAACTGCAGTGTACGACGAAGATCCTCCATCAAGTTATATTTGGGTAAAAGATGGAAGTGATACCTTGAAAGCAAAAACACAAAGTATTTGGGTGAAATCTGCGGGAGATTATGCATCAACAATTATTATGAATGGATGTCTTTCCGACCCATTAGATACAAATGTGACTTTTATTGATCAGCCAGCTAATTTAGTGACCACAAAAGTTACTCAGCCAAATTGTACAATCGCTACAGGAAGTATTGATTTAGGGAATTTACCAAATGGAAATTGGAAAGTATCTACTACACCCGCATTAGGATTACCTATAAGCGGTTCAACAGGTATTTATACGTTAACTAATTTAACTCCTGGAACAACATATGCGATTCGAGTTCAAAACAGTAATGGTTGTTTTTCAGATACTATTCTTCGAAAAATTAATCCGAAACTAACCCCACCTACAGCACCTAAATTTACAAACCCCGTCCAACCTAATTGTACCGTGGATACTGGTTCTGTGAATTTGTCAGGGTTGCCAACGAGTAATTGGAAGGTTACGAGTACGCCTATCACTAAAACCTATACAGGTAATACTTCCACCTTGTATGTCACAGGATTAAAAGCGAATACAAGTTATACGTTTGTAGTTACAGATGTAAATGGTTGTAGTTCAACACCATCTAATGTGGTTAAAATTGATCCGTTCTATGGAAAACCTTCAAAACCTTCGGTTCAAAACCCACAAACATTTTGTTCAAATAGTAAACCAACTGTTGCTAAACTCGATTATGGTAACGTTACTTCCCCTATTTGGTATAAGGATACCCTTTTAGCAACAAAATACAATACTTCAGATGTATTAGTAAATAATGGAAAGTATTATTTATCTGAAACGGTTAAAGGTTGTGAAAGTTATCGCGTTTTAGTAACAGCTAAACTAAACAATGGCCCAACTTTACAGAATGTTACACCGGTAACATTCTGTACTTCGGATAAAAAATCAATTAAAGATTTACAATCAAAAATTGGGACGAACGCTACATTGGCAATTTATAATGGATTAGTAGGGGGAGTTCAGTTACCAATTACCGATACATTGGCTGCCAAAACGTATTATTACGAAGCAGATAGTGCTAGTTGTACAAGTTTGACAAGACAATCCGTAATTGTATTGTTGAATGATGGAACTTTACCAACATTTAATACAACAAATCCAACAGTGTGTGCTTCAAAAAACATGACCTTTGGTGATTTATCTAAAGAATTAGGCTCAACTACAGGTTTGTTATGGTACGCTACTAATCACGGAGGAGTTGGAAATGTTGCCAGCGATAAAGTTTCATATCCACCCATGAAACAAACGTATTATGTAGCGTATAAGCCACAACCGAATTCTTGTGAAAGTAAAGATCGAATTAAGGTTACTGTAACATTGTTGTTGGCACCTGCCGATGTAACTTTAAAAGAACATTTTTATGAACCATGTACAGATGCGAAAGAAACGGTAGCTAACCTACCCACAGCACCTTACTTACCAAATACAATTGCATGGTTTGCAGATCCTAATTCAATTAATCCATTGAAATCTTCCGATCCATTGTATTCATCTAAGTATTATGCAGCTGCATACAATATTGATGTTACATCCGGAAAGAAATGCTACTCAACTACCAGAGATGCTGTGGATGTACATTTATATACAGTGGCTTTTATTGCACATCCTGAGAATACGATCTGCGAAAAAGCAACAGGGGTAATAACAATTGTTGATAAAGAAGTACATGGTTATGCACCATATACTTATGTTTTCAAAGATCCAAATGGAATAGTAGTTGGTAATACTGCAAAAACAGAAAAGTTAAAAGAGGGGGATTATACCATTGAGGTTACAGACGCTAAAAACTGTAAACATTCGATAACCGAACATGTGGGTTGTACAATCAAAGATATACCTCACATTTTAACACCAGATGGCGACGGGAAAAATGACACATGGATTATTCGCTACTACGAAAAATATCCAACGGTTCAGGTTACCGTTTTCAATAGATGGGGATCTAAAGTGTATACAAGTGAGATTCCATATATGGATAATTGGGATGGAAAAGCAAGTGAAGATATAAATACGATAGGGAATGGATATTTACCTGCGGGTACTTATTTTTATATGATTGACAAAGGAAATGGAGAGGCAATTGAAAGTGGTTATATCGAATTAGTTAAATAAATCATTTAATCAAAATTAATACGAGTTAATTGCGTAGAAGTACTCAATTACTGAAAAAATATCTCTAATATTGTATATTATTTTAGTTTTTGAAAACAATGGTTTTGAATAGAATTTGGTTAACATTAATAGTAATCCTTTGGGTTTCTTCTTTTTCGATTGCGCAAGAAAAGAAAATTTCCAAAGCATTAGTTGAATTTGAAGCGAAGAATTATTCGGCTTCTAATGCTTTATATTCTAAACTTATTAAAGAAGACACATTAGATCCTCAATTATATCCAGATGTTTTTAGAAACGGAGCTATTTCTGCGATTAAATTAAAGAAACATACAGATGCCAAACATTTTTATGAGAAATTAAGCAAAACAGATCAATTCAACTTTGAGGATGCGTTTAATTACATTCAGTTAATGATTTATATTGGAGCAACACAAGAAGCTCAAAAAATGTATACACATCCTGTGGTTGTAGCAAGTAATGATGCACGATTAAATTTATTAGAAGTATATTTTAATGGAAGTTATTTAGATGGTTTAAGACAAGATTCTATTCGTTATAAAGTAGAATTAGCTACGTTTAATTCAGAAAAAGGAGATTTTTCACCTGCTTTTTATCCAAAAGGAATAGCCTTAACTTCCACTGTAAAGAAAAAGAATAAAGCACCATGGTTGTTGGAAAATACCGTGTTATTGCCTGCGTATTTGTATAAGGATAGTACAAAAATGCGTAAAAAATTAAAAGGTAACGGGGAACATAAATTTGATGGAATTTCATTTTATGATAGTATAGATAAACTATGGTATTTTTCGAAGTATTTAGCAGAGAATAAAAAGTTACCAGTTAATGCTGTTGGTATTTTTGTATACGATGAAAAACGAAAAAAAGAGCGTAAATTTTCTTTTAATGAAAAAGATGCTTTTTCAAGTCACGTTAATATTTCTAATGATCATCAAGTTTTTTGGTTTGCTTCAGACCGAGAAGGTGGAATAGGAGGTTTGGATATTTGGTATTGTACACGTGATCAAAATAGATGGTCTGAACCACTAAATGCAGGTCCAGTAATTAACACTATTGGTGACGAAATGTTTCCCTATGAAAGTGATGGTAAACTCTATTTCACAAGTAATGGTCATCCTGGTTTTGGAGGGTATGATATTTTATATGCGAATTTAAGTGGTACTGAAATATCAAATATTAAAAATGCTGGTTACCCAATAAATACAAATGCCAATGATTATTCAATTGCATTAGATAAAACTCATTTACATGGTTACTTCACGAGTAATCGAGGTGATTTGAAAGATAGATTGTACTCCGTATCCTTAAATGATGTAACTATCGACTTAGACGCATATGTATTGTCAAACGTAGGTAATCACAATGTTATTTCAGGTGTACGTGTATTGGTGATGAATAGTAGAAATCGAGTGATTGACACCTTATTTACCGATGAGAATGGTAAATTCACCTTCAAATCAAAACCAGATCAAAACTATACGTTTTTAATTGGGAGTGGAGATCATGAACCATTAGCTGTGGATTTTAATACAATGGGTATTAAAAAATCAGAAGTAATCGAAAAGACATTTACGTTAGAAGAAACAATGGTTTCATTTGAATTACTTGTAAACGACTATGAATCTTCGTATCCAGTTCCTGCAGCAACGATTGAGTTGAAAAACATTGAAACCGGAAAAAACATAGAATTTAATACAGATTTTTACGGGACTATACATGCGAATTTACCTTTTAATATCACCTACCAAATTACAGCAACTAAATTAGGGTATGATCCAGCTGTAAAACAATTTAGAACTTCGGATACATTGAAGGAAATTCATGAGAAAATAGAAATACGTAAAACACCAGCGTTAATTACTATGCGATTAGATAATATCTTGTATGCATATAATAGTTTTGGTTTAAGCGATGAAGGGAAGTCTGAATTAGATACTTTGGCTGCATTCTTGCGAGAAAACCCAGAAGTGAATATGGAAATTAGTTCACACACCGATTCGAGAGGTAAAGCGCCATATAACATGGAATTATCTGAAAAACGAAGTGCAAGTTGTTTGAATTATATCATTGCTAAAGGTGTTGATAGAGCTCGTATGACGGTTACGAATTATGGGGAAACGAAACTATTAAATCAATGTGCGGATGGAATTGAATGTTCGGAAGAACTGCACAAAATTAATCGACGTACAGAGTTCACTTTTACCTTTCCAGGGAAAGAGTGAGGATGTTAATAAATATGGATAACTTCCATTTTTTTCCAAGATAAATCGCCTTACTTTTGTACTTTAATTAGTACTAAAGATGCTTGATATAAATCCAAAAGAATTACCTATTCCAAAATTGCACCAGATTTTATTAGGTGCTATTGGGCCAAGACCGATTGCATTTGCTTCTACGATAGATGCTGATGGGAATCATAATTTATCTCCGTTTAGTTTTTTTAATGTTTTTAGTGCAAATCCTCCTATTTTAATTTTCTCTCCTGCACGTAGTGGTAGAACGAATGAGACAAAGGATACGTATAAAAATGTGAAGGCTGTTCCGGAGGTTGTAATTAATATTGTGAATTATGATATTGTTCAACAAATGAGTTTGAGTAGTTCGCCTTACGCACCGAATGTGGATGAGTTTGTAAAAGCTGGATTTACCGCTTTAGAATCTGATTTAGTGAAGCCTCGACGAGTAGCTGAGTCTCCTGTTCAATTTGAATGTAAAGTGAATGAAGTAATCGAATTAGGAGATCAAGGAGGAGCAGGGAATTTAATCATCTGTGAGGTTGTTAAAATTCATATTGCAGAAGAGGTATTAGATGAAAATGGATTAATCGATCAACATAAAATTAATTTAGTTGCCCGTATGGGTGGGAATTGGTATGTGCATGCGAATGAACATTCCATGTTTGAAGTGGTAAAGCCAATAACTACTATTGGTATCGGTTTTGATCAATTACCTGCAGATATACTTGCTTCAGAAGTATTGACTAAGAATGATTTAGGGTTGTTAGCAGGGATAGAAAAATTACCAAATGAAACGGAAGTTAACGAATATAAATTAGTAGAATTAAATAATTTATTTGTAACTTTAGATAGTAATCCTACTCAATTAGAGGTTGAATTGCATAAACATGCGCAAGCATTGTTGTTGCAAGATAAATTGAATGAGGCTTGGATGACCTTGTTAGCTTTTAATAATTAATAGAATAAACAAATAAGTATGTATAAATTAGCAGGAACAGTAAAAGTAGTTAATCCTACAGTTCAAGTATCTGAGAAATTCTCAAAAAGAGAGTTTGTAGTATCTGACACATCAGGAATGTATCCACAAGATATTTTATTTCAATTGACACAAGATAAGTGTACATTGTTAGACGGGGTAAATGTTAACGATCAGATTGAAGTTTCATTTAACTTACGTGGTAGAGAGTGGACAAATCCTCAAGGGGAAGTGAAATACTTTAATTCCTTGGATGCTTGGAGAATTGATAAAGTTGGAACTGCTTCACAAGGAATGCCAGCAAATGGTCCTTCTGCAATGAATTTGAATCCAGTTGCTTCTGCTACACCAGAAATGACAACTGCAAGTTCAGACGATGATTTACCATTCTAAGATTTACTGGAAATGATTGAAAGCCACTGAGAAGTGGCTTTTTTTATTTTCTCTCTTTCCAGTCTGGAGTAAATAATAGCATGCCTATTCCTATTCCTATAAAATAAATAGGGTAGAGTAAGGTGAAGAATGGGACTACAAAAGTTATTTTTTTTCTACCTACTACTTTTAAATATGGTAGGAATATCAGTATGTCAATTCCGATCTTGAAGATAAGGACAAGTATCCATGAGGAGGTAAAGAGGAGACATACAAATCCTAACACATACAAACTTCCAAGAATACTAATCCATGTGGTTGTTCTATCATTTATTCCTTTAGATTTTGAAATCCAGCGAAGACGTTGTTTCATAAAATCGACGAATGAATGAGGAGTTGTTGTTTCGACGAGCAAATCAGGTGTGTTAATTACTTGTATGGAACTGCCAGATTTCTTGAAGTCTTGTAACAAAAATTGATCATCTCCACTTGCTATGTGTTTGTGGTTATTTATCGAATCAATTTCATTAAAAACATTTTTGTTAAATAGTAAATTTGCTCCACTTGCGACGATAGGCAACGTAAATCCTGCGATACCTATGTTGATACTATTTAAGAAGTAATAATCCAATTCGTATAAAATTTCTACGAATGATTTACCTTTCATTCTAACGGGTAATATACTTAACTCCGAAATATAGGTTTTTTCTAAGTTTTTAAAATAGTTGGAGTCTACTTTTATGTCTGCGTCCCAAGTTAGGATGTATGTTCCTGAAGCTAATTTAATTCCCTTTCTAATTGCAGCCTTCTTTCCTTGTGTTTCTTTGGTTAAATTTATTACTTGATGATTATTGCTTAGGTGTTGAAGTACTTGTAATGAGTGATCCGTAGAGTGATCGTTTACCCAAATAAATTCTAAAGGTTGAAGTGCTAATTTATGTATAGAATCGATCAATTTAGGTAGGTTATCTTCTTCATTTCTAAAAGGAATAATTACAGAAATTGTTTTGGAGTGATAATAACTTTCTTGGCTTTTTTTACTGGTGTTTTTGTTCCTTCCAATATAAAATAAGACAAGGAGAATGGAATATAAAACAAAGTATGCAATTAACATTCTACTTGTTTTTTAAAAAAAGGAATGGCTATAAGCGCTAGTATTCCATGATTTAGTATCCAAAGACTAATCGAAGTAAACAAAATGATTTCAGGATGACCAATGATAGGAGTTAATACCCATAAAGCAATCGATTCACGGATTACCAATTTTCCCATCCATAGGGAAGGGGCTAACGTACTCCAAAAGTAGATTTGCCAAATCCAACCAAGTAGTTCAAAGGAAAAGGGCACTCCAAATCCTTGGAAAAGAAAGAAATATTGTAAACTAAAAATTAGATATCGAATTACGCTTAAAACAAGGACCTGTAAACGGAATTCTTTGGTATTTGACAGTAGAGGAATAATTTTCGTTTTCCACTTAGTGATTGAAATGGGAAGTTTTTCAAAAAAGAAATAGCCAATCAATAGCAAACCAATTCCGATAGAGGAAAAAATAAAGTCAAATGAAGGAATATTAAGTTGTTTTTGTCCTAACCAAGCAAGAGAAACTAATCCAAAATAGATACTGGCGATGAACTGTGCACCATTACTAACGAATGTCAATGCAATAATTTGAGGTCGTTTTTTTCTCGGGTAATAATACATCCGACCAATGAAATTTCCTATTAAGTTTGGAGTTAAGAAACCAGTTAACACACCCGCCAAGAACGATTGAATTTTGTTTTTCGTTTCAGTTATAAAACGAAGTGTAATATTCCATTTTTGATATTCTAAAAATTGATTTATAAATGCAAGTAAGATGGCTAAACCAAAAGGGATAGGATTTTTAATTTCTATGTCTTGAAATTCGATTAGGGATAATTTGGAAAGTTGTTTGTAAAAAATAGAAAGAACGATTCCAGTGAAGATAAACTTCACAAAAAGTAGGACTATCGGGCTATTTTTTATAGTTTTATACAAGCTTTTACAAAATAATGGTTGAAGATAAAATAATTCTTGGAATTGACCCCGGTACTACCGTCATGGGATATGGAATAATTCATGTTCAAGGTAAGAAATTAGTCATGTTAAACTTTGGAATTATTCAATTATCTAAGTTAGCGACCCATCCAGATAAATTAAAGCGAATTTTTGATCGAGTGGATGGTTTAATTCAAGAGTATAAGCCAGATGAGATGGCGATTGAAGCTCCATTTTTTGGGAAAAATGTGCAGTCGATGTTGAAATTAGGTCGTGCTCAAGGAGTTGCAATAGCTGCAGCATTGAAAAATAACATTCCATTTGAAGAGTACGCACCTCGCAGGATTAAACAAGCGATAACAGGAAATGGGAATGCATCGAAAGAACAACTTGCAGCAATGTTGCAAACCTTGCTTAAATTTGAGGACATGCCTAAATATTTAGATGCAACGGATGGTTTAGGGGTTGCGGTATGTCATCATTTTTCCAAGGGAGTTGGAGAGCATAATAAATTGGGTAGTAATTCTTGGAGTTCTTTTGTGAAGAAGAATCCTGAGAGAGCGAGTAAATAATATTATTTTATTTTACTCAGTTCAATGTTGTTTTGGTCTACAATTTTTGTGTAAATCTCTTCCATTTTTAGTTTGTCGTGCGCATAGTATTCGAAAGATTCCGAATATGTTTTTTTAGAAACATGGTATTTATTTAGAATCTTAGGACTGGAAACCTCCATTACTTTATGGGTATGTTCGTTATTCGAAGATTCATTTTGAACTGTGGCTTCTAATAGCATCATTTCAGATAAAACCTTTGTGAATTTTTCTTCATTCATTAAATTTTTCGGTTTTTTCACATCGCCAAACTCATTGTTTGAACAATTAAAAGCCAAGCAAGCCAAAAGGATAAATAAACTGCTTCTATATAAGGAAAGTAACATTGAGTTAGCGATTAAACAGTAAGCGCATTCCTTTTTCATCTGAGCAAATAGTTTCACCATCCCAAACTAAATTCCCATTTACGTAGGTTCCTACAATTTTATTAGCAAATGTAGTTCCTTCAAAAGGAGACCAACCGCAAGCATATAGGATATTGGATTTGTTAACTTCCAAGGATTCATTAGGGTCAACAACCACTAAGTCTGCATAATATCCTTCACGAATGAAACCACGTTCGGCTAATTGAAAGCATTCTGCAGGTGCGTGAGCCATTTTTTCAACTGCTTTTTCAATCGTTAAAACACCTTGTTTTACTTTTTCTAAAATGGCAAGTAATGCGTGTTGTACTAATGGTCCACCTGAAGGAGCTTGTAAATACGATTTTGATTTTTCTTCTAAGGTGTGTGGTGCGTGATCCGTTGCGATGATATCTATGTGATTATCTAAAACACCTTTCCAGATTGCATCTCTATCTTGTTCTGTTTTTACTGCAGGATTCCATTTGATGAAATTTCCTTTAGCTTCGTAATCATTATCGGAAAACCATAGGTGATGAACGCAAGCTTCTGCGGTAATTCTTTTTTGAACCAAAGGTGTTTTGTTATCGAATAGACCAACTTCTTTTCCTGTAGATATATGAAGGATATGCAAACGGGTATTGTGTTTCTTCGCTAATTCGATCGCCATGGAAGAGGATAAATAACAAGCTTCTTCCGAACGAATGAGCGAGTGAGCAGTGATAGGAATATTCTCTCCGTATTTCTCTTTGTAGATTTCCGTGTTTCTTTTTACCGTAGCTTCGTCTTCACAATGTGTAGCAATCAGCATAGGAACTTGGGAGAACAAATTGTTTAGTGTAGTTTCGTTATCAACTAACATATTTCCAGTAGAGGAACCCATAAAGATTTTTACTCCACACACATTTTTTTCGTTAGTTTTTAATACTTCCTCTAAGTTGTCGTTGGAAGCCCCCATGAAGAACGAGTAATTGGCAGGTGAATTATGTTGCGCAATCGTATATTTATCCTCTAATAGTGTTTGTGTTAAGGCATTTGGTACCGTGTTTGGCATTTCCATGAAAGAAGTTATTCCACCAGCAACAGCGGCGCGAGATTCGGAAAGAATCGTTCCTTTGTGTGTCAACCCAGGTTCTCTAAAGTGAACTTGATCATCAATACATCCAGGTAGGATTAATTTACCATCTAAGTTAATCACCTCCATTTCTGATGTTGGAGTAATTGTACTTTCTATTTTTTCTATACGACTATTCGTAATCAAAATATCTCCCACAAACGATTTTCCTTCGTTTACGATGGTTGCGCCTTTCAGTAATTTTTTCATAGTATTATAATAAGAAAACTTATAATTTCATTCCTCTCATTTTCCAAACACCATAAAGTGCTTCTTTGAAAATACTTGCATTCATTTTAGAGGTTCCAAATTCGCGATCGATAAAAGTGATTGGAACTTCAATTAGTTTGAATCCATGACGAATTGCTGCATATTTCATGCAAATTTGAAAGGCATATCCTTTGAATGGGATGTTTTCAAATTTAATTTTAGTAAGTACATTTTTATGGTAGCATTTGAATCCAGCAGTAGTATCTTTTATGCCAATAAATAAGACCATTCTGACGTAAACTGATGCAAAGTAAGACATTAGTATTCTTCCTAATGGCCAATTAATGGTTGTCCCTCCTTTTGTATAGCGAGAACCAATACTTAGTTGGTGTGTACCTGCTTCTAATGGGGCTAATAATCGAACTAAATCGTCTGGATTATGCGAAAAATCGCAGTCCATTTCAAAAATGTAGGTGTAATTATTTGCTAAAGACCATTTGAATCCATGAATATAAGCAGTACCGAGTCCTAACTTTCCAGCTCTTTCTTCCATAAATAAACGACCAGGAAATTCTATTTGCAATTCTTTTACTTTGGTAGCTGTTCCGTCTGGCGATCCATCTTCAATAATTAGAATATGAAATCCTTTATCGTAACTCATGACTTTACGAACCATCTTTTCGATGTTTTCGATTTCGTTGTAGGTAGGTATGATTACGATACTGCTTGACATTGATTTTTATTGTGAATATAAAATTAAGGAAATAATTGTGTTTTGGTATTTCTCAATAAATATTTTAATTGATTTTAATTGATTTCACATAAAAGTTTTCATCAAGAATAAAGTCTTTTTGTGAACATTCTATTGATTTCCAGTCTTCTGAAGCGTCTATCCATTTTCCATTTTGAAGTTTAATTCTTAATTGAAAGTTAGGTGTACAGTTAGTCCAGCGGTATTCAATGTTTTTATTTTCAGTTTTATATTCTAGTACTGGAATTTGGATGGTTCTAAGGTATTGATCGAATACTTTTTCGAGTGGTAAACCTGTTAAATCGATGATGTATTTTTCAAGTTGTTGGGAAGTGATTGTTTTGTGGTAAAATTGTTGATTCATACTTCTTAAAAGTGATTTAAACTTCTCGTCGTTATCCATTAATTGACGGATGATATGAATTAGGTTGGAACCTTTGTAATACATATCCCCACTACCTTCCTTATTAACTCCGTATTTACCAATAATAGGCAAGTTATTGTTAATACTTGAGCGAATTCCGATCACATAGTTGGTCCCTGCTTCTTTTCCAAATAAACTTTCAGTATATAATACTTCCGAATAACTTGTAAATGCTTCATGTATCCACATGTCTGCAATGTCTTTCGATGTTATATTGTTTCCAAACCATTCGTGAGCGCTTTCGTGAATAATAATGAAATCCCATTTATCGCCAGTTCCAGAATGAGATAAATCTTTACCTATGTAACCGTTGATATAATTATTTCCATAAGCGATTGCGCTTTGGTGTTCCATGCCAAGATAAGGTGCTTCCACTAATTTATATCCATCTTCGTAAAACGGATAGGCTCCAAACCAATTTTCGAAACATTTTAGCATTGGCTTTACCTGTTCAAATTGTTTTTTAGCTTTTTCTATATTTTCTTCGAGTACCCAATAGTCCAATTTTAGATTACCTTTTTCGCCGTTATATCCATCCGACCAATGGATATAATTACCTATGTAGGGAACAATGTTGTAGGAATTGATTGGGTTTTTCACTTCCCAATAGTAGATTGTTTTATTTTTTTCTACTTCTTTTTTGCCAATAAATTGACCATTGGAAACAGCGACTAAATTTTTTGGGATTTTCACTGAAATTTTAGCACCATTTTCAGGTTCATCGCTTTGATGATCTTTACAAGGATACCAAGAGCTTGCGCCTAAACCCTGGCATGCTACGGTTGCCCATGGGTTTCCTTTTGCGTCTTTAGTCCATATCCAGCCACCATCCCATGGTGCATTAACTGCTTTATGTGGTTTCCCGGAGAAATGTAAAGTGATTTTATACAGTTTGTCTGCGAATAATTCATTTTCAAAAATGACATAATAAACATTTCCGATTCTTGTAAACGAAGTTTTCTCCTCTTCAAAAGAAATAGAGTCAATTTCCATTGGGTTTTGTAGGTCTATCTGCATTTTTTGACCTTGACGAATGGTGTAAAAAGAAATGGTGTTTTTACCTACGATTTTTTGTTTATTGATGATTGGTTCGATGTCTAATTCATAGTGTTTTACGTCCCACCAGGAGCGTTCAGGTGTTATTGAGCCACGAAGTGTATCTTGTTTACTAAATTTGGGTTGAGCGAATAGATGGGAGGATACAAGTGCGAGGAGTATCAGAAATCTTTTTTTCATTTTTAATTTTTCCTGTTTTTTATCCATTCACTTAATTCTCGAGCAGTTTCGTAGCGACTAAATCTTTGAATATCCAGTGAAGTGTTCAAATTAGACCATTCTTTTTTATGTATTCTTTCAATAAATTGAGTTATTTCGGAAGTTTCATTTTCTTCAAACGATTTTGAATTAGCAAGTTGATTTACAATCGCTGCTGCGTCTGCTTTTTTATCTCCTATGCAAAGAATTGGATTTTCCGTAGCAAGGTATTCAAAAAGTTTACCCGTTAACATGATTTGAGCATGTTTCATAAAAGGAAGTAGTAACAATAACATGTCTGCATTTTTCATGAATTGTATCGCTTCGGTGTGGGATACGGAAAGGATATTTGTAATTGGAAAAAGACAATTTTCCTGGAAATATTCCAAAACAGAAGTTTCAATATTTCCTATCAGTTCGATTGTTAAAGATTTTTTATCAATAGCTAATTGATTTATCGCTTCAATGGTGGTTTTGTAAGGGTAGTTTTCCGAAAGTGTACCTACGTAACGAATGGTAAACGTCTCGTTTTTTTGTTTTTTAAGTTGTTGGAATTTTTCAGCATCAAAACCATTGTAGATATAGTGAAATTTATCCTTTTGGTGTGGTACTTTATCCGCTAACAATTTCATCATAGATGGGCCGACCGTAAGTATACTATCTGCATCATGTAAAACATTTATTTCCATTGTCTGGTCTAACGCCTCATTTTTAGGTGTACGTTTGAAGAGGTTGTTGTAATACACTTCTGTCCACGGGTCGCGAAAATCTGCCATCCAATTGATTCCGAATTCTTTTTTTAGTTTTTGTCCAACTAAATGCGTGGAGTGAGGCGGTCCGGTTGTGATTACCAGATCAAAATGTTCTTTTTGGAGTAATTCTTTCGCTTTGTTGAATGCGTATCTGTTCCAGCCGACGCGTGCATCAGGCATGAAGAAATTTGCACGTACATAGGTTGCAATTTTGTCAAATATTCCTTTTTTTTTTCCGCCGACATTACCTTGTGGTACTACTTTGTTCGATTTACCACTTTTCAAGAAGGAATAAAAGCGAAGCGGTTCTAAGGTTTTTGTCTTATGCACTTCTATATCTTTTATTAATTCATTAAAAGACATGTCTTTGTTAGGGTAGGAGGCATATTGTTCATCTACCGTAATAACGGTTGGTAATACGCCAAATTCTTTAAGGTATTTAGCAAAATACATCCAACGTTGAACACCTGACCCTCCACTTGGAGGCCAATAGTAAGAAAGTATTAAGACTTTTTTTTGTGTCATTAAATATTTTCAGCGACTACTTCTGTAACTTCTGGAAGGTGTTGTTTTAATAAATTTTCAATACCACCTTTTAGTGTAGCAGTTGAGGAAGGGCATCCAGCGCAAGATCCTTTTAATAAAACTGTAACGACCCCCTCATCGTATCCTCTAAATTCGATAGCTCCACCATCTGTTTCTACTGCAGGTTTTACGTATTCATCTAACAAATTACGAATTGCATCATCGTATTCGGATGGCGCATATTCTTTTTTTGGAGTATCTTCTGTAGCTTCTGGAGTAGCTTTAGGAGCTGGCATTTGAATTAATATATCTTTTCCATCTGCAATCCATGATTTTATAAACTCACGTAATTCCATCGTGATGAAATCCCAAGGAATATTATCGCTTTTAGTGATGGTAACGAAATTACTTGCCATAAAAACGCCACGAACAAAAGGGAATTTAAATAATTCTTCTGCCATTGGGGAGTATCCTTTCGCTTCAGGGCCAGAAGTAAATTCTACGGATTCACCAGTTAAAAGCAGGTATTTATTTGCTACAAATTTCATTGTAGAAGGATTCGGAGTCATTTCCGAGTATATGTTTACAGGAACTTGCATTTTCTTTATTTTGTTTAGGAACAAAAATACGATTTATACTTAAAAGAAAAGTTGAAATTAAGGTTTTAATGAAGATAGAAAAATAAATCTACAAAATCTATAGGAGATGTTAATAATTATTTCAAGTATAATGTATTGAGATGGGAATTTTTACATGCTTTTTTATTACTTTTGTGTCGAATTTAATTTTAAAACAAAATATATATGTCTTATTTGTTTACATCAGAATCAGTATCTGAGGGGCATCCAGATAAAATCGCGGATCAAATTTCAGATGCATTGATTGATAATTTCATGGCTTTCGATCCATCTTCAAAAGTTGCATGTGAAACATTAGTTACTACAGGTCAAGTAGTTTTAGCTGGAGAAGTTAAAACAAAAACATATTTAGATGTTCAAAAAATTGCTCGTGAGGTAATTGCTAAAATTGGATATACTAAATCTGAATACATGTTTGAAGCGAATTCTTGTGGAATTCTTTCAGCGATTCACGACCAATCCGACGATATCAATCAAGGAGTTGATCGTTCCAATCCAGAAGAGCAAGGAGCAGGTGACCAAGGTATGATGTTTGGTTATGCAACAAAAGAAACCGAAAATTACATGCCTTTGGCATTGGATTTGGCACATAAAATTTTGCAAGAGTTGTCATACATTCGTAACAACGAGCCTAATTTAATTGGTTACTTACGTCCAGATGCAAAATCTCAGGTTACTATTGAGTATTCTGATGATAACGTTCCACAACGTATTGATTCGATTGTTGTTTCTACACAACACGATGATTTCGCGGATGAGCCAACGATGTTAGCTAAAATCAAAGAAGATATTATCCATATTGTAATCCCACGTGTAAAAGCGAAAGTTAAAGGAGATTTACAAGGTTTGTTTACAGATAAAATTACTTACCATATCAATCCTACTGGTAAATTTGTTATCGGTGGTCCTCACGGAGATACAGGTTTAACAGGTCGTAAGATCATTGTTGATACGTATGGTGGAAAAGGTGCTCACGGAGGTGGTGCATTCTCTGGGAAAGATCCAAGTAAAGTTGACCGTTCTGCTGCATATGCTACACGTCATATTGCTAAAAACTTAGTTGCTGCAGGTTTATGTGACGAGGTATTGGTTCAAGTTTCGTATGCTATTGGTGTTGCTGAGCCTTGTGGTTTGTATGTAAATACTTACGGAACAAGTAAAGTAGATAAAACAGATGGTGAAATAGCTAAAATCGCTGCAAGTATTTTTGATTTACGTCCTTACTTTATCGAACAACGTTTGAAATTACGTAATCCAATTTATAGCGAAACTGCTGCTTATGGTCATATGGGTAGAAAGAATGAGGTAGTTAAAAAACGTTTTGTAGGACCATCAGGAGAAGTAGTTGAAAGAGAAGTAGAATTGTTTACTTGGGAGAAGCTTGACTTCGTTGATAAAGTAAAAGCTGCATTTAATATATAATAGTTTATTTTTGTTTGTTCAATTTCAAAATTGATTTATTTATACTTAAAAATTATAACTATTAGGGACTTTCGGGTCCCTTTTTTTAGTTATAAATTTCTTGCTTTTTTTCTAAGTTTAAGTTGTTCACGTTGTCTTCTGTTTGATTCTTTGATACGTCGTTTCATTTCAGGTGTTTGTTTAGCCCAGTATTCTTTCTTAGCTTTTTCATTTGCTTTTTTAGCTTTTTTTATTGCCTTCTTTTTTTCTTTTTTTAATTCTTTGGAAATTTCTTCCGCATTCGGATCTTTTTTCTCTTTGGTTGTACCGCAGGAATAAGAGTTTATCGTGAAGGATAGAATTATTATCCATGCACCAAGTGTTCCGTATTTATGGTTAATTTTGTTAAAAACTGACATTATACTTTTCTCTTACTAATGATACGAATTTTTTTCTTTTTAGTTGTTTTTTTAGTGATTTCCTGTAAAAAAAATACAGCTATAAATCCAGTTCCAAATATTCCTTTTGATGTTACAATACATTTAGAACTTCCAAGTTACATTTCTTTACAAGGAGTAGGAGGAGCCTGTTATTACGACAATTGTGGTTCGCAAGGGATTGTTATTTATCGTAAATCGATGGATGAATTTGTTGCGTTTGATCGACAATCACCTGTAAATTCAACGAAATGTAATTTTCCTCTAAGTATGGATAAACAAAATATGTTACAGCTGAATGATAGTTGTACGGGGGCTAAATTCTCGTTATATGATGGATCGATTGTGTCTGGTTCTACGTTTGGATTAAGGCAGTATCAGACGAGTTGGAATGGGAGTAATTTGTTAAGGGTTTTTAATTGAACCATATAAGGCATATAAGATTGCAGGGAAAGAGAAGTTTTACCATTTAGGAATTTAGGATTGAGGGGGTAAAGGGGAGAGATAGTTGAGAAACCTTTGGTTTTAGTCTGATGTCTTGAGTCTAAAAGTCTTAGAATGAGTCAACCGTTTGAAAACCGATACCGAGGCGTTGGACATAGGGTAAATAGGTTTCAATTTGGGATATTTCGCGAAGTCCGCCAGACGCTTTGATTTTTAAGGATGATTTGGCGATTTGAATTATCTGATTCATCACTTTTACTTTTTCAAGTTCAGCGCCAATGGCAACTTTACCCGTCGATGTTTTTATAAAGTCAACGTGAGTTAGAATGCATAACGAAGTTAAAAATGCTGTTTGAACTTCAGTAAGGAGACCACTTTCCACGATAACCTTTAAAGTGATTGGTTGACCAAGTTTATTGGTGTTGGTATGGCATAATTCACTTAAAGTATTAAGTTCTTGTATTAGGTATACTTCGTTGTCTATTTTTTTATAATTGATTACCACATCTATTTCATCTGCACCATTTTGAATTGCAGTAGAGGTTTCTATTCGTTTTTCTTCGACAGTGTTTTCACCAAAAGGGAAAGAAATGACGGTGCAAACTAAAACCTTAGTATTTTGTAATTCCTTTTTTGCAATTGCAACTTTATCAGGGGTAATACATACACTTGCAACTTGAAGTTTTTGTGCTTTTTCACACAAATGAATTATCTCTTGATTAGAGGCGTAAGGGTCGAGTAGGGTATAGTCGATAATAGATAATAGGGCTTGATTATGCATTTTTTCTTTTTTTCAATCTTCTAACGCTGTGGTGTTTGTATTCGTTTGAAACCACGCTTATATTTCCATCTGATTCTAAAATTAAGCTATCCACTTCTTCAATAGTATGACTTCCGTGCTCGCGAATGGCTTGCAATAGTTCCTCTTTAGATATGTTGTTTTTTTGACAGTTGGATTCAATGATTTTTCCGTTATGAATCAGTATGACAGGTTCACCTTCTAATACTTTTCGGAGTTTTGGAAATTTGTATTTGAGTTTTTTAAAGATGAAATTTATGACAAATAAGACAGATGCAGCTAATATCCCTCCGCCAAGAGAGGTGTCTGCACCAACCATTGCATTTTGAACCGCGTTACTGATTAACAACACGAAGATTAAGTCGGTAATAGATAACTGAGCGAGTTCGGTTTTTCCAAGAATACGTAAAGCAAGGATGATAAATAGATATACTCCAGTGGTACTTATGATGATATGAATATACGGATTTGCTAACATTTATTTTTTCTTTCTTGCAAAATTAAAGTTTGTAACCCACATAAGTTGGGTTAGTTCGAGAAAACGTAAATCTTGGGCAGTATTTCTCACATACACTTGGGATAAGTAACCGAGTTCAAATCTCCCCATTTTACCCATGTTATATCCAATTCCAAGGTAGGACCAATTTTCACTGAAAGTTGCATTTTTAGTACCGGATAAACTGAAGTAAAATTCATTGTAGGTGTTTAAATAAAATTCTTTTACTTCCAGTGTTTTGCCTTGTAGAGGGATGTTGAAGCCTATTTGATAACGTGCACGTGTAGCTAATGTGTGCGGTGCGGTATTGTTCGCTTGAATAAATCTTTCTTCGAACCGAAAACGGTTTGTAAGTCTACCATTCACTAAAGGCAAAGAGTATATGACTTGCTGCCAAAGACGGTGTTCGTTGGTGAAATCTGGTGTGATTGGATTGTTTCTTTGGTAGGTATAACTTGCTGCAAAATTTAAGGATGCAGAAGCAACATAGATGATACTTGGTTGAACATACAATTGTAAGTCTTTAGCAGGATAAGTTGTGTTGTTTTGTGTACTTGTAAAAGCATCAATAGAAGTAGATGCAAAGAAGTTGTAGTTTAACTTTTGAGAAATTCTTCCTGTTTGATTAAGCGCAGGAAGTAGACCGTAAAAAGTTAGGTTTTGGGCAAACGCAACCGAAGAACAAAAAACGAAAAGTAGTACAATTTTTTTCATTTTAATTTTGTGTTTGAATCGGTTTAAGCTCTACTTCAACAGTTTTTATACAATTACCCATTTCATCCAAATAGATTTCGAAGAAATTTGATTTGTTGTTTTTCTTTCCTTTTATATAAATCTCATACTGGTTTTTCATTCCTGTTTTTTCTACAAAATTGCATTCTGTTATTTTGTGTGTAGTGTACTCAGTAGCTAAGTAGTTTTTAATATTATTTCTTGCTTGTTCAGGTATTTCATTGAATTCCAAATCCGTTTCTTTTTCAATTAACTGATTATTGAAAAATTTGAGCTCGATTTCCTCTTTTCCGAAATTAAATTCAGCTTCAATGAAAATGGAATCATTTTGTTTTTCTTGGTAAAATTTTACTTTTTTTAATGCTGGATAATTAGTGGAGATATAGCTTTTAATTTCTTTAGAAACGAGTTTGCTATTTAATCGTTTTTCTTGGGAGAACACATTCCCAGAAATAAGAAATCCAAGAAGTATTAAAAGGGAGTATTTCATAGTTTTTTTGATAAATGTACACTAATTATTTTTAAAATAAGATGGCCTTAAATTATATTAATTAAATACTGGCTCAACGATATACCCTTGTTTTCTCAGTAAATTAATGACACCTTCATCACCTGCTAAATGTCCTGCACCAACCGCGACGAATAAGGATTTTTGGTTCATCCAATTTTCCAATTTAGGAATCCAATTTTTATTTCGACTAATTAGCATTTTATCCATTATTACTTTTGCTTTTTCCGGATTGTCATCCGATTCAATTAGACTTTGAACAATATAATCATGTAGTCCTTGCAAATCTTGATTTAAGTATAAATATGTCATTTTTTTGAATTCCGTTTTAGCGTTCATTTTGCCAGCACGCATGTCTTTAACAAGTTTAGTAACTTGAATGTTTAAAGAATCTCCTGCAACAACATTTAATTGTTCTTGAATTGTTTCAACGAATAGTTTTTCTTTTTTCTTTGCCATTTTAGCGTATTTTTCTTCGTAAGAAACTACACTTTTCATTTGTTCTTTCAGAATTATTGCTTGCAGAAAGAAAGGTGTCATCATTTCATAAATAGTTACTTTCAACGGCATTATTTTTAACGTGTCAATCAAATAGGAGTGTAGGTAATTATAATCTGTTTGTGATAAATAATCTTTGATACTTTGTCTATTTGGAAACATCACTTGTTTCGCAACCTCTTTTTTTGTAGCATCATCCATTTCCAAATCAACTTCCATTACCAATGTGTTTACCTGTTTGAATGTTCGTTTAATTTGAGGAGAAATTTTGAAATCTTTCTTTTCAATCATGTGGATGGTTCCGTATAAATAACTCGTGTCTTTTATTCCTTTACCATATACTTTCCAAAGGAGGGATTTGTCGGTTATTTTTTGAGAAAATACGCTTGAAATCAAGCATGTGATGATTATTGAAAGAATAAATTTCATGAGTAATATTTTTTTAGTTAAGTAAAGATAGCAATGAATTTGTTTGTCTTAATTAGGATTGTTTACCACTATGCCATCGGCATGTTGTTTCGTTTTGTTCATGACCAAGATACGATGAAGCGTTTCAGCTGATAAACCATGCAAGACCAAACGATAAGCAGCGGTATACGTAGTCTCAGGTACCATCGGATGTTTGTTATTCACCAAACCTAAATGTGCTGGAGTGTTTAGTAAACGTGAGGCATAGATAGCAATTGTTTCATCTAATTGTAAACTATTAGAAGCTCGAACGAAATCATTTGCAGTCAAGAAAAATTGATAAAAAGGCGTAAATAGTTCGATTGCACTTCGAAGGTCTAATACGTTGGTCCATTTATCTGGAAAGTCAATATGATTAAATTTATCTTCGGTAATCATGGAGTAATCTAACTCTTTATTGGGTTGAAACGGATTATTTCCTTCAATAAGACAGGAATTGAGTTTGATGACAAAGTTGTACAAATTCAGGTCGTGACGTAGGAAAATATTGTCTTTTACATCCTCGAAATCCTTCGGTTGAATTGGATCCATGGGTAGGGACACATTTTCGACGTTTGCTTCGATGAATAATAAGATTTCACTCCCGATATGAAAATGTCTAAAAATTAATAGGTTTGCGTCTTTACTTACAAAGTATTTTAAGCCCACACTCAAAATATTATGTAATGCTTTTGGCGCATTGATCAGTTTTGGGAAGAAGAATTTGAATACATGAAACAAAAACATCGTGATTTTAGAAAATACAAAAATGAGGGGTAGTATGTATTTTCTCGATTTCGAATCATTATCACGCATCAATGCTGCTTTAGCACTTGGATTGATCGGAATACTATTGTCGAGATACATGGCTAACCAAGGATTCGGGTCTCTTGGGTCGTGTATATTTAAGTCTGTAATTGGATCTAAATTTTTCATCGTTTAGTAATTTCCTAATTCTTGTAATTGCATTTTGTAAAGCTTAGCGGTAACTTTTGCGGTTTTTACAATGCGTTTTGCAATTTCAATATTCATTTTTGGATGGTCAAGTGCTTTTTCTAAATTGTGAAAGTGATTTTCATCTGCAACACCATGGTAAGTGAAGAATGACACTTGATCGTCGGTTAAATGTAACTGTTTTTGCATTAATTCCCCCCAATAGGCAGCTAATCTTTTTCCAATTCCTTCAATGATGAACATCGAACCCATTAAATCCAGCGGGTTGTTTTTGGAGGCTTGATTAAAAACAAAAGAACTCAATGACATGGAACCGATGTTTTTATTTCCAGTTAAAATTGCCTTTAAGTCCCATCCCATTGCAACCCAATTACGTTCTAAAATCTGATAATCTTTATGTTCTGCAGCAGAATGCTTGATAAAAGCGGAGCGTAATTCAAATAGTTCAATGTCAATATTGGATGCTGCGCGCGAAATCCATTGGGAACCATCAATGACTTGTTGTCTAAGGTCGTGTAATAATAGTTTATAATCTTCTTTGGATAAATTTCCGGAATGAATTTTATGAATAATTGGAACGTTTAGTAATTCTGTTTCGAAGTTGATCCATACTTGGGTTAATTGTCTTACGAGCCATTCAGCAACTTCTGACGGTTGGAGAATTAATTCAGGTGCTTCTACCTCACGAATAGTAGTTACTTCTTTTTGTGTTTCATTCCTATGTTCAGGTTCTACAACGGTAAGTAACATATAACTTGTTATGAATCTTCCGCTTTCAGGCACCATGCATAGGATTTTTTGTCCAGCTTTTAATTTTCCAGAATACAAAAGTTCTTCTAACATGATGTAGATGGATGCAGACCCTGTATTTCCCTTTGTTTTTAGGTTGCTAAACCATTTTTCTTCGGTAATGTAGGCCCCACCTTTAATAAGTAAATCTTGAATTTGACCTTTGAAAAATTCAGAAGAATAATGACAACATAGGAAATCGATTTCTTCCGTTTTGAACATCCCGCGATTGATGAGTTCAAAATAATGGGTTATCCCAGTTTTGATTACATCATTCAATAATCGTACATCTTGTTTTAGGTTGATTGCTCCGTTTTTGGAAGCTTCTTCATAAGAAGGATAATCTAACCAAGTAGTTTCCTCTTCGTTTTTATTATCGTTTTTTCCGGTATACATCACAACAGGATGTTCGTTCGCAGACGATTGTAGATCGATCCATTCAATTTTTAGTGAAAGTTGATTTTCGTGCGGTGTATCTTGTAATACTGCAGCACCAGCGCCATCCGAAAGCATCCATCGAAGAAATTCCGTATCAAAAGGTACATTTTTCATTCCTTGACCATCAAAACGAGAGCTCTTAAACAGCCTTGAAGCAAGTTCAGAGCCGAGAGCAACCGCATTTTCTTTTTTTCCACTTGCAATAGATAGGTATGCATTATTTAACGCCATAACACCACTTGCGCAGACACTTTGAAAACTTGCGACTTCACATTTATTCACGGATAGTTTTGCGTGTACCATACTCCCAAAACCAGGGATTGGTAAATCTGCTTGTGTCGTTCCAGTGGCAAGTAATTGAATTTTATCCAATCTAACATTCGATTTGTTTATTGCATTCTTAACTGAATTTGCTGCCATAGAAGCATTATTGATGAACGTTTTCTGTTCTTTGTCTATTGCATAATGTCTGGATTGAATGCCATTTTGTTTTAGAATTCTATTTTTTAATTTACTTGGTTCGTTATTGATTTTTCCTAAATAATCTTCCATTTCATCATTATTGATGGCTGGACCAGGAAGGTAAACTCCTATGGAAGTGATGTATACGTTTTTCATTTTTTTCTTTTTATTAATTTGTCTAAGAGGGAACTTGCAAAACCAAAGTTTTGTTTGCCGATGACATGGTGTTCGTTGTGTGACGTTGCGAGTCTAAACCAAGAAGGTCCTGGTTTTCCCCAAATCCTGTAATTACAATGACCTATTAAGTTTAACACTATGCTTGTAAACGGATAGATAGCAATTGCTAAAGGGGATAAAGGAAAAATGAAGACAAGCGTTAGCGGTACTGTACTTAAAAGAATTGCTTCAAGGGGGTGGAAACTATAAACAGAATAAATTGTCGGTATGCGCGAGCGGTGATGGATTATGTGTACGTTTTTCATGAACCAACGTGTATGCATGAGACGGTGAACTAAAAAAAAATGGATTTCGTTCCAACAATTCAATAGAATAACCCCGATAATGACCGTCATACCAGTCGTTTTTTCAAGAGAAACAACCCCGTTTCTAACAAAATAGACGATAGGCCATCCTGAAAAAGCAAAAATAACGATAGACATCAACGAATGTTTAATTTCGAATCGTTCTTGTTTTTTAGGAACAGCTTCGTTTACAATTTTATGAATGATTTTTTTGTTTTCGAGTGTTTTACAGATGTACAAAAACAGATTTCCTACGATAAAATATAACAAAAGAAAATAGCCAAATACCAACAAACTTTGTGAAGTGAAGGATGATTTATAGATAAACCAATCAATTGAAGAGTTGATATTTTCTTGAAAATTCATTTTTAACTAATTGGATGTCAATAATAGATATTATTTAGTATTTAATCGCTAATCTTAGTTTTTATCTTAAAAAGTATACCCAAAACTAATTCCAAACCATGGCTGCATCGAGTTGTCGGTCAGTAACGTGGAGGATAAAGAGGTATTGATCACTTCATTTCCTATTCGAGCTGTTACATTATCATTTTGACGTACTATTAGGATGGGTGTTAGAGTCGCTCTAAAACAAAAACCTCCATTCATTTGTTGATAGCGGTAACCAATTTTAGGGGTAAAATAGGTAGTCGAAATTTCACCGCTTGTTTTTACAGTTATAGTTTCTTCAGAGAATAAAGAAGCGATTGGAGCATAGATAGATGTCATGTCCCATTCCATCTGGGTATACATTTGAGTTATACCAATTCCTAATTCTAAATTATGGTTGTTTTTCCGTAACAAATAGTTGAAGGAAATAGGAATACCTGTATATGATTCTTTTAATTCAGGATTGTTTATTGCATATCCCCAATGAGCAAAACCTACAGTGACAGAAGTTGCTGATTTTTCATTTACAATTAATTGACGATCGTAATTAATAGAGTTGATTAAACCTTGACCAAATATTTCAAAGTATATTGTGTTTTTACGTGGAGTAGTTTTTTCTGTTGAAAGCGAAGTGTTTTGCGCAAAGCTTATTGAAAATGTTAAGCAAGTAGCAATGGTTGTAATTATTTTTTTCATGTTAATTAATAATTTATTTATGATTTGTCAAAACATTTAAAGACAAGACAAAAGTAAGGAGTAGGTTTAGGCTTAAATAATTGGATTTGCTAAGTGTTGATAAATAAAAGCTTGAATTTTGCAATCGAATTGAATACGTATTCAGATATAATCGTTTTATGCAAAAAATCGATTAGAATGTTTAGCCAGTTGCATTTTTTACAACTGAAGAGTAGAGGAGTAGTAAGTAATTATTAATTTTGATTTATCTGTTTGTAAATCAAAAGAAAAGTGTTTTTATGAAAATTAACAAATTCAATCACCAAATCGAATTACTCGAAAAAATCAAAGAGAAAATTCAACATACCTATTCGTATGCGGATGAAATTGCTGACTTATTACAAATAAGTAAAGATGCTGTTTATCGCAGAATGCGTGGTGAGACTGCTTTATCCTTGGACGAAGCAACCGTGTTAATTACCCATTTTAAGTTACAAAACCCATTTCAATTGTCGCAAGGTTCGGTGAATTTTGATTACACGACATATACGAGCGACTCAACAGAAATGTATCGTTACTTGAAAAAATTGAGTGATGACTTAACGCATATACAATTAGATCAGGCGAGTGAATTAATTTTTTGTGCTGAGGATATTCCTTTGTTTCATTATTTTGATTTTCCACTGTTGGGAGCCTTTAAGCTGTTTTATTGGCAAAAATCGATATTGTATACGGATGTTTTTCAGGATAAAGTTTTTTCAGAAGAACTTATTGATGAAGAACTTATCATACTTTCTAGACGCTTGTCGCAACAATACAAACATGTTCCTTCGATTGAAATTTGGACGGAGAATACTATCAATAGTTTGTTGAAGCAAATTGAATTTTATACAGAAGCAGGATATATACGATCCAATGAAACCAGTTTAGCGATTTGCAAAGAATTGAGGTTGATGGTAGAAAAAATCGAACAACAAACCATTCAAGGCCATAAAAATGAAGGTCAAACCCGCGATCAATTTCAATTGTATTTGAGTGACATTACGATTGGGAACAACTGTATTTTAGCCAAATTAGCAGAGGTAAATTACCTGTATTTAAGTTTCAATACATTTAATGTGTTAAAGTGCGAAGATTCTTTATTTATAGAAGAAAATGAGCGCTGGATTAAACGTATTATTGATAATTCCATTCCATTATCCAAATGTTCACAGAAGATTAGAAACAAATTTTTCTCCGAAATATATAAAAAGATTGATGCGTTTATGGAGATGTTGGGGTAGGATTTCCCTATCTTTGCACTATGATTAATCTAGAACAACTTGGAGTTTACCTCCCTCAAGGACATTTATTTAAAGACATTACCTTACAAATTAACCGTGGAGATAAAATTGGTTTAGCAGGAAAAAATGGAGCTGGTAAATCGACGATGTTGAAGTTATTGTCGGGAATGGAAAAGCCATCCGAGGGTAGAATTCACACTCCAAAAGACACTACGATTGGTTTTTTAACACAAGATATAAAAATTGATACAACCAAAACGGTGTACGATTACTTGTTCTATTCCAATGAGTTATTGAATCGTGTACGAACTCGTTTGGATGAGATCAATCATGATTTGGTGACTCGTACTGATTATGAAAATGAGTCCTATTTAGCCTTATTGGATGAATTGACAGAACTAAACGATCTGTTTGCATTTCACGAAGGATTTCAATGGGAAGAAAAGATTGCCTCGATATTGTTGGGTTTAGGATTTGAATTAGCAGAATTTCATCGTGAATTAAGTACGTTTTCAGGAGGTTGGAAAATGCGTGCTGAGTTAGCGAGAATTTTGGTAAACAAACCAGATGTAATTTTACTAGATGAGCCAACGAATCACTTAGACATCATTTCGATTTCGTGGTTGGAGAATTACTTGACTAAATTTGAAGGGATAGTGATTGTGATTTCGCACGACCGTTTATTTTTGGATAACGTAACCAAACGTACCTTAGAGATTTCTCAAGGAAAAGTAAATGATTATCCTTTGCCTTATTCGTTGTACAAAATTCGTCGTGAAGAGGAATTAGCCTTGATGACGAATGCGAAGAAACAACAAGAAAAAGATATTAAACATACGAAGGAATTAATCGATAAATTCCGTGCTAAAGCGAGTAAAGCTGCATTCGCACAATCCTTGATGAAGAAGTTAGATAAAACGGAAATTATTGAGGTAGAAAACGATGCCGTTGCCAAAATGAAAGTTTCTTTCCCATTGAGTTTACAACCTGGGAAATGGATATTGGAAATGGAACGTATGGGTAAGACCTTCAATGACAAAGTTTTATTTAAGGAAATTAGTATAACGGTTGGTCGTGGAGAAAAAATCGCGCTTTTAGGACCGAATGGTGTGGGTAAATCTACCTTGTTAAAACGCATCATGGGAACCTTAGACGGTGATGGAATCGTGAATTATGGACACAATGTAAAAATCACTTATTTCGCGCAAGATCAGGCTGAAAAATTAGATGTAAACAAAACCATTTACGAAACCGTTGATGACATTGCCGAAGGAGAAATCCGCAAAGATTTACGATCGATTTTAGGTACATTCTTATTTACAGGTGAAGAGGTAGATAAAAAAGTAGGAGTTCTTTCAGGTGGTGAACGTACACGTTTGGCCTTGTGTCAGTTGCTGTTGAGTCCTTGTAATTTCTTGATTCTGGATGAACCGACGAATCACTTGGATATACAATCAAAAGAAGTATTAAAACGAGCATTGATTAATTACGAAGGAACGTTTATTGTTGTATCGCACGACCGTGAATTCTTAGATGGCTTAACTAATCGTATTTGGGATATTCAAGATAAAACCTTGAAAATTTACCATTACGATGTGAAAGAGTATTTGGCTAAGAAAATGGCAGTGGAGAGCGAACCTTCGATAGGCTCAGGAGTAACGAAAGTGAAGAGCGATGGAGTAAAGAAAGTAGAACTTTCAACTCCGATCAAGGAGACAAAAGAGTTGACGCAGGAAGAGCAAAAAGAATTGAAGCGTAAAAAGAATTCCTTACAAAATCAGATTAAGCGTTCAGAAGAGCAGATTGAAACCTTAGAAAATAAGGTAAAGGCGATGGATGAGGTAATTTTAAATTTGGATTATTCAGACAAAGCGAATTCAGATAAGGTATTGGCAGAATATGATCAAATCAAAAAAGAATTAGATGTTGCTGTTTCCTTTTGGGAAACACAGGTCGAAGAAATGGATGCATTGTAGGGCCGCGACGCATCGCGGCCCACAATGCCATCCAATCCCACATCCCATCCAATCCCATCAAAATTCTACAAATTCTACCAAGCCATTCCTAGTATCGTAAAATCCAGATACAATTGTTAGATTTTGTGTTTCAATTTCCTGTTTTAAATAAGAGCTGTTCAGCAAAATTTCGGTAATAGAATTATTTGTATTTAGTTTAATTACTTTATCTAATAATTCAGGATCTTCCTCCAATTTTTCGGCGTTACAACCACAAATTTCAATAGAGCTTTGGATTTTTGAGGTTATTGTAGCGTATTGCTCCGCTCCAGAATTTATCGCAAAAGTTACAGCTCCACAGTTGGAATGTCCAAGTACCACAATTAATTTAGTTCCAATTTTTTGGCAAGCAAATTCAATACTTTCTATTATTTCTTTATTGATAATGTTTCCAGCGATACGAATTGAAATTAAATCTCCAATCCCAAGGTCGAACACTAATTCTGGACTCGTTCTTGAGTCGATACAAGATACTATAACAGCAATTGGGTTTTGATGATGTGAAGTTGCAAGGACCTGTTCGTTTAAATATTTTTCCGAAAATTCACCTTCTGCGAAACGTTTATTTCCCTTGACTAAAATCTCTAAAATTTCATGAGAAGTTAAGTTTTCTTGTTCTTCTTTATCAATAACATTACTGAATTGAATTTGATCTTCAATTTTAAATTTTTGTTTAAACCCATAGATATTCAAAGAGATATTATTTTCTACAGCAATGGTTTTTTTGAATGTTTTAAATATTTCCAAAATATCCTCATCAATAAAATCACTGTTTTTGGCTTCAATGATTACATTTGAGTTTTTTGGTAACTTCCACAAGGTGTTTTTGATAGAAGCCTTGTTTAAGAAAGAAACTTGGTTTGGAAGTTCGATGGTAATCGTTTCTTTCACATTCATTTTTTCCGTTTTTATTTTGAACGGATTTTTTAAGTTACTCTTTAGAATGAAAAGGATACTTACTGCTAATCCAATTAGGGTTCCAACTAATAAGTCTGAGAAAAAAATGGCAACAATGGTTATGAAAAATGGTATAAATTGATTCCAGCCTTTTTTATATTTTTCAATGAAGACATTAGGATTTACTAATTTATACCCTGTGATTATTAATATTGCAGCTAAAGAAGCTAATGGAATTTGATTGAGTATAGGTGTTAGTAGAAGAATACTTAGTATCAAAAGAACTCCATGAAAAATGGTAGATATTTTGGATTTTGCTCCTGCATCATTATTTACGGAACTACGAACAATCACCGAAGTGATAGGAATACCTCCGATTAATCCTGCAATTAAGTTTCCATATCCTTGAGCGAGTAATTCTTTATTAGGAGAAACTTTACGATGGTGTCGATCGATTTTAGACACTGCTTCTAAATTAAGTAATGACTCCAACGAAGCGATAATGAAAATACTGAAACCGATAATCCAAACATCTTTATTCGCTAATGATTCAATAGTTGGATAAGTAAAAACAGAATTTAGACTATCAATTTTGGGGATAGACACTAAATGGTCGTTATGTATGGTTAAAAATGGAAAGTATACTTTAAAAAAGTGATTTAGACCAACTCCTAAAATAACGACAATGATAGATGAAGGGATGATTTTAAGCCAATTAATTGTAATCTTTTTCCATAAAACAATAATAAGAATGGATAAAATACTAATTACAATAGCTCCATAAGAGAAGTAATTTAATATTTCAAACAATTCTGTAAATGTATTTTTATGATCGGATTGAATGAATGAAAAATCTTCCTCTGCAATTCCATCATACCCAAATGCGTGAGGAATTTGTTTTAAAATTAAGATAATACCTATTGATGCAATTAAGCCTGAGATTACGTTGGATGGAATGTAGTTAGCAACAAATCCACCTCTTAAATAAGCACTAATAATTTGAAAAATACCAGCGATGACTACGCACATCAAAAAAGTTTGAAAATCTCCCAATTGATGAATGGCAGAAGCAACTACGGCAGTTAAGCCTGCTGCGGGTCCACTAACACTTATGTGTGAACGGCTAATAATACCTACTACGATACCGCCAATAATTCCAGAAAGAACTCCTG
The DNA here is from genome assembly GCA_947455515.1 of Flavobacteriia bacterium. Classification (GTDB taxonomy): domain Bacteria; phylum Bacteroidota; class Bacteroidia; order Flavobacteriales_D; family Crocinitomicaceae; genus CANHVK01. The sequence continues at coordinate 14,454 of CANGOF010000009.1, read as the reverse complement.
ACATTGGAGAAGTACCACTGGCTAATGCTACTCCGATACATAAGGGGAGTGCGACAAGAAAAACGACTAAACCCGCAGGAAGGTCTTTTTTAAAATTGGAATATAGAATCATTTTGGAATAGTTTAAATTGAAATAAAAAATCGATTACCGATAAATCGATTTGTTTTCTATATTTAAACTAAGTCAGGTGGAGGAGATAAGGTGTCGAGTATTGGTTCTATATATCGATGCGTATAATAACCAATTTTTGATTTTGATATTGAACTTACATCGGCAAGTTCCGTATTGGATATTTGGTAAAAGTTGATGTATAATTCTTTTTCGGATGTTTCTTTTTCGGAATCTTCTTCGTCTGAAGAATCTTCTTCATCTAATTCAAGCGATAATTCAATTTTCGAGTCTTTAAACAACGTTTCATAAACGGAGACTAATTTTGTACAAAGCACAAGGAAGAGACAACTGATTAGTATGTATTGCTTTAGTTTCATTGGTGTTTTTGTACCTACAAAAGTACATTCTTTTTTTAAAACAACACCGAAAGATCAATTCCGAGTAAAATTTGCTGATTGGATTGATTATGGGTTAATGGATTCGTGAAAAGCTTTTTGTTGCTCATTTCCCCGTAAAATTGTACTTTAAATAATGAACCATGTCCAACGGCGCAGTCTAATCCAACACCTGCTCTTAATGGGATGTCGAATTTTTGATAGTATTGTGTCAATGATACTGGTCGATGGAATCCATCATCAATACTTTTCCATATTCGAGACGCATTGTGAATGATGTTAAAGTCCATACCTATACCCAAAGATAAACGCGTGTTTGGTAATATATCTTTCGGATGTCTATAAATTAGTTGTACAGGGAAATCAAAGGTGGTCATACGATAACGTAAACGGCCAGTTGAATCTGGATTGCCAATCGAATTATCTAAGTCTGGAGTATAAATTCCCATTCCACGTTGTTGAATACTTGCTCCAATAGAAATACCTAAATATGGTTTGAAATAGTATTCCGCTCTGAATCCTCCACCTAAGCTAGGACGATAAAAAGATGAATCTTTACAATCCGTAAAATTCGACCAGGAACTATTAAATGTTATTCCTACCAATACTTTTCGCTCGAAAATGTGCGTTTTTGTCACTAAACTTGTTGGTGCTTTGAATTGAGTAAATGCTTTCGTCCCGAAGAAAATTAGCAAACAAAATAGTAGTAATTTTTTCATCTTAAAATCCAATTTCTTTACCCACGATAAAATGGATGTTGTTAATACTCTGGTAGAATTGTGCGTTAGCATCAATCCAATTCGTTTTATTTTCTAAGAAAGCACGTTGGTGATCAATGTATTCAATCAATGAAATGTTTCTTTTTTCGTAGTTTGCTTTCGCATTTACAGATAAATCTTCCATTTTTTGCAGCATTTCCTCCGTAAATTGTGCATGTGTATTTTTCACATTTATTAAATTGAAATATGCTGCACTTACTTCATTTTCTAATTCTTTTGTGGCATATTCAAATGCATATTTGCTTTGTTGAATATTCACTTTAGATGCAGCAATGTTACCTTGATTTCTATTGAAAATTGGCAAGCTCATTTCAAAGACCATTCCTGAGTATGGACGAACATAGTTGGATCCCTTATCGATTGGCTGATATCCTAATTTCAAGTCGGGAATGGCTAATTTACGTTGGCCTTTATAAACCAATTCATTTAATGTAATGTTTTTCTCAGCGATACGCAAGTCCGGACGGTTTACTTTTGCAGAATCAATTAATAATCCAACATTGATTCCATTTCCAATGGTATAATTGATTTTTTGAGTTTCGATGGAGGTATTTACATTGAAATTAAGCATTGTTTTTAGAGATGCCTCTACTTGTAATCGCTCGTTCTTGATTGCATTCAATGTTGAATTTAAAGAAAGATACTCTGTTTTTAGTCGGATAACATCATTTTCAGAACTAACTCCAAGTTTTAATTTTAACTCACTTAATTCAATAACATCTTTAAATTGAGAAATAGAACGTTGGTAGATTTCTTCTTTTTCCTGCAAGGCATTTAGCGAATAATACGTGTTACTATATTCAGAAATTAACCCTCTAATCACATCATTGAACGCAAGTGTAGCGATTTCTTTACTTAGATTGGCTTGTTTGATAGCATTGATACGTTTTCCAGACACAGAAAAAACATATTCAACTTGAACCAATACTTGATTGTTTGCGTTGAAATATCGGTTTTGAGCCATACTATACATCTCCGAATTCCATACAAAATAGGGATTGTTCCAAAGTCTTGCCTGTTCGATTTCTGCTTCTGCTAATTCGATATTATAGTAAGAAGCCAGTAATTTTAAATTTTCTGCAAGTAGGCGATTTTTCCCATCTGCAAAAGTCAGTTTAACTTTCTGGTTTACCTGTGCATTTATTAAACCAAAACAGCTAATTAAGATGATAAATAGAATATTTTTTTTCATTCCTCTAATTGGTTTGAATATGGATTGTTTTTAGATTCTTTTAATTTTTTATTATATGATTTAATGTTCGCCCAGTAATAGATGTTAGGGAAAATAAGTAAAGTCAATAAGGTTGCAGTAATAAATCCTCCAATAACGACTATAGCTAATGGACGTTGACTTTCCGAACCTATTCCAGTTGAAAGTGCTGCTGGAAGTAATCCAATTGCAGCCATCATCGCAGTCATAACTACAGGTCGAACACGGGATTTAACACCTTCCAAAACAGCTTGCTCTAAAGGCATTTTTTCTGTTTGATTTTTCTTGAATACAGAAATTAATATCGCTCCATTTTGAATAACAATACCAAATAAAGCGATGAAACCAACACCGACAGATATTCCGAAGTTAACACCGGTTAGATGAAGTGCTAATATTCCTCCAACAATCGCAAAAGGAACATTTAACAATACTAATCCTGCATCTTTGAAATTACCAAAAAGGATGTAAAGTAAAATGAAAATTGCAATGAATGAGAGTGGAACTACTTCTCCTAAACGACCCATTGCACGCACTTGATTTTCAAATTCACCTGTCCAAACAATAGAGTAGTTTTTCGGTAAATGAATTTTATCTACTTGTTTTTGCGCATCTGCAATCGTACTACCTAAGTCGCGCTCACGAACTGAAAACTTTATACCAATAAAACGTTTGTTATTATCTCTATAAATAAACGCAGGACCAGTAACTTTTTGAATGTCCGAAATTAAACTCAATGGTACTTGTTCGCCATGGATGGTTGGAACTAAAATTCTTCCAAATTCTTCTTCATTTTCTCTGAATTTTTCAGGGTAACGAATACGGACATCAAATTTATATTCTCCTTCGTATTTTTCAGTTGCTGTTTTACCACCAATACTAAGTTCAACTGCCATTTGTGCATCTTTCACAGAAACACCATACAATGCCATCTTGCTTTGATTGAGGATAATTTGAACTTCTGGTTGCCCAACATTTTTCAAAATACCTGCATCTTTCACGCCGGATACAGGTTTGATTGCTTTCGCTACAAGGTTAGAAAGGCTATCCAAAACTTTTAAATCTGGACCAAAAATTTTAACTGCATTATTTGCATTCATCCCTGCAACAGCTTCCGCAACGTTATCAATAATTGGTTGCGAATAGTTGAAATTAATTCCCACATGTTTTTTCATTTTGCGGTCCATCTCAACGATAAGTTCATCTACTTTCAAACCTCTTTTCCATTCTTTGAGTGGTTTAAGATTTACTTGCATTTGTACATAGTAGAATCCACTTGGATCCGTTCCATCGTTTGAACGACCAATCTGAGAAAGCACTCCATTCACTTCAGGGAAACTTGCAAGTTCTTTACGAAGCACATGTACTTTTTCTTGGGTTTTATTGAGCGACATACTCATCGGCATTTTCGCTTCTACCCATAAAGCTCCTTCGTTCAATGTTGGTAAAAACTCAGTACCCAACCATTTGGTAGAGTAGAGTACAGAAACTAAAATCATTAAAGCAGCAACCATGGCTTTTCCTTTGTTTTTAAAGGACCATTCGGAAGCCTTTCCAAAGAAATTATTGATTGCATTTACAAAAGGATTATTTCGCTCTTTCACGTTCTTTTTCATTAACATAGAAACCAATAGTGGTACCAATGTTAAAGTAAGAATTAAGGCTCCTAATAACGCGAATCCAAGCGTATATGCAAGAGGGGTAAACATTTTACCTTCTACTTTTTGAAAAGAGAAGATTGGAACTAAGGCGATTAAAATAATTAATTGAGAAAAAAGCAGTGATTTACCCATATCAGAAGAAGTCTTTTTTATCAATCCTTTTTTGGAAAGTTTATTAAACCTCTCCATGCCATGTTTATGCGCCATGTGGTCTAGGGCGACAAAAAGCCCTTCCACCATGACGACGGCACCGTCAATCAGAATCCCAAAGTCAATTGCTCCAAGGGAAAGTAAGTTCGCACTCATTCCCATTATACGTAAACAAATGAATGCAAACAATAGTGCAAGTGGGATAATTAAAGCTACAATTAAAGTCGTTCTCAAATCTGCTAGGAAAAGCAATACAATAATGGTTACAAATACGATTCCTTCGATGAGGTTATGGGTAACTGTCTCCGTACAATACGTCATCAAATTATCACGGTCATAGAAAGTAACCATTTTCACATCAAATGGTAACACTTCTTCGTTAAGTTCAGTGATTTTTTCTTTCACTCTTTTTAGAACTTCACTCGGGTTTTCACCTTTACGCATCACAATAATTCCTTCAACAACGTCGTCGTTTTTGTCTAATCCAACTTGTCCAACGCGAGGCATACCCGTTTCAACTACTTCGGCAAGATGACGAACAAGGATAGGAGTGCCTTCAAAATTATCTACCAAAATATCCTGAATATCTTCTGTAGTTTTTAAGAGTCCAACACCTCTTACAACAAATGCTTGTCCATTTTTCACCATCACATCTCCACCCACGTTCATGTTACTTTTTGTAACCGCTTCGTATAATTCAGCAGGAGTAATGTTGTATTTGATTAATTGGGAAGGCTGAGGTTGTATCTCAAATATTTTTTCTTGCCCACCAAAAGATACTACGTCTGCAACACCTGGAACGGTACGCATTTGTCGGTCAATTACCCAGTTTTGAATAGTCAACAAATCCGTAGTAGTTCTATTTTTAGCATTCAAATAATATCTAAAAATTTCCCCTGTTGGTCCATATGGTGGCTGAACTACAGGTTCAGCGTTTTCAGGTAGTTTAACGGAGCGAAGTTGATTATTAACTTGTTGTCTGGCTTCAAAATCTTGAACGTCATCCTCAAAAATGATTTTCGTTATGGAGAGTCCGAACATGGTAATGGAGCGTAAATTTGTCTTACGTTGAACCGAGTTCATAGCGACTTCTATTGGTCGGGTAACAAAGCGTTCAATTTCTTCCGCACTTCTTCCTTTCCATTCCGTTACAATAATAATTTGGGTATTCGTAACATCGGGAAAAGCCTCTATAGGAGTATTTTTAAGACTTACTATTCCAGATACAATTAATATTCCTAAAAGAAAAAGCACAAAACTTTTATTCTTTAAAGAGAATCCGATGAGGTTTTTTATGAATTTATCCATGATGAAATTATTCGGTTACTGCATCGTAAATAAATAATACATTTTGGGTGAGAATTTTTTCACCTTTGGATAGTCCTTGTAGGATGTATACTTTATCTGAAGTTTCTTTATGAACTAATACCTCCCTTGGTTCTACCTTAGTAGGAGAAATATACACCATCACATAATTTTTATTAGCATCAAAAATTACAGCCGATTTTGGTACGGCGATCATTTTACCTTTTTCATTAAATTCAACATACCCTGTACAATTCATGTCTGGTTTAAGTTCGAATTTTTTGTTTTGCAAACGTATTCTTGCCTGTATCGTTTTTGTGACTGGATCAATGATGTTTTGAATTTTTGTGATTTTCCCTGAATATAATTTATCTGGATAACTCAAAACTTGAATGTTCACTGTTTGACCTACGCGAATTTTTTGAATATCGTTTTCGTAAATGTTTAAAGAAACATATACTTCATCCAAACGAGCTATTGAAAAAATGTAATCGTTCATATCGGAACGAATTTGTAATTCAGGTCCAATGTTTTTATCCAAAATAAATCCAGCAACAGGAGATCTTACAATGTAATCACCGCCTTTAGACATAGAGAACACTTTGTAGGTTTCCTCTGCTCTTGAAAGTTCGTTTTTTGTAAATTCCAATTCTTTTTTAGCAACTAATAATTCCTTTTCCGAACTAAATTTTGTTTTAAAAAGTTCTTCTTGAACTGTTAAGTTTTTTCTTGCAATTTCTACTTCGTTTTTTGCATTGAGTAAATCTTTTTGAAATCCTCTTGCTTCGCTAGAATTAATTACTGCTAATGTTTTCTTTGTTGTAACCAAATCTCCGATTTCTGCATCCACAGAAACTACTTTACCACCCATAAGTGGATATATTTTAACTAAATTATTTTCGTCTGGAATTACTTTCCCAGTTAATTTAATTTCTTCTTTTACGGATTCAAATTTTACGTTCTGCACCGCATAGGTATTGTCAATATGAAATGTTGGAAGCACTTTATTTGTCGTTTTGTCAGAAGAACATGCTTGTACTAAAAGCATAAATAAAAGCAAAAAATAGATTGAAATTTTCATGATTTTTTTAATTGTTTTTACATCCCTGTTTTACCCAATAGTGTAACTGTTTAATGCTACACGAGTCTATAGTAGAACTGCTTATAGGAGGCATTAAAATTTCGCCATTCGTACCGGTAATACAATTTTCTAAGATTCCTGATTTAGCAAATGGTAATGTTCCTGCAAAAGTTGTGAAGTTTTGTGCAGTGGATGCATCGTGGCATTTAATACAATGGGTATTTAAGATAGGTTGTATGTTTTTTTGATAGGAAATAGCAACTGTATCGTAACACTTGTTTATTGATGAATTGGTAGAAGAAGTTGGTATAGAAGATTCTACTTTCTTTGAACAGGACAAAGAAAGTAGAAAAATTCCGATGAAAATAAAATGGTTAAAAAACATATTTTATATATTTTAACTTCTTAAAAAGAAACTTGATATTGTAACACTGCCATACCTTTTCTGGAAGAATTTACCCATTCGCCATTTGTATCTTTGGTATAAATAGGTCTTGATTGATATCCCAGAGTAATTTTACTATTATGTGTGCCATTGATTAACCAATTGATTCCCGCTTCATATACTTGCATAGCATCTTTTAAAGCATCGTATTTGGAATATTGGATACTCGCATAAGGTTGTAAAGAACCATTGTTTGGAAGTAAATTGTCTTTGAATTTGTATCCAAATTGTGCAAATAATGTATTTCCAGTCCCTACCATAGGAGCTCCAACTCCATTACTATTTAATGTACCAGTATTATTTGGTTGACCAGCAGGAATTGGATTCATTACTCCTACATTACGAATATAATTTTTCCCCATTTGATAATTCGTATAGGCAACATACGCAGTTACAGCATTTCTTTTTTCCGATAATGGGATTTCCATAAAAACATCTGTGCCTAATAATAGCATATTACTATATACAGTATCTTTCTTAATCGCATCTCCATAGATCCAATTTGCTCTATTTTGAGAAATAAAACCAGCACCAAGATTTAATATCTTCTTTTTACCATGATAAGTTCCAGCTGTATAGCATAAGGTATTGTTTTCTTTATCAAAGAATTGGTAGCTTACATATCCTTGTGTTTGAATTTTTGAAGATAAGGTATTGAAAGTTGCGTTTTTAGCATTTATGTCCGCATTTGGTTGCAATGCATTTCCAGCTAATGTTGGTTTTGATATCGCAAAACGGTAATCAATTTTTCCAATTTGTCCTTTAGCATAAATAGATAGTTTACGTAAGAATTGATCTGTCACGTTATTAGTTGCTTGTTGGTATAAAGGAGCATCCACACCTAAAATAGAACCAACTGCTGGAGCTGAAAAACGCGTTAATCCACTCCAACCTGTCAAACCTGTTCCTAGTGTGAAAGTTCCATTTTTCATCACTTTGTATTCTCCTACAGCATCATGCACAAAAGAACCCGCTTGTAAAGTAGATGTATAGTTGAAATTGTTTTGACCAAATTGCGCGTAGAAAAAAACACGATCCGTTAATTGCGAAAAAACACTGAAACGCAAACGACGAATTCCAATGTCAAAAGGTTCAGTAGATTGTCCGTTGATTTTTGTACCTGGATTTAAGTCTGAATAGCGTGACCAAAATTGTGCTACGGTTGTAAATTTAATGTAATGACTTCCATCTTCGTTCAAGTTTTTCTTGAATTCAGGAAATTTCACATCTGGAGTAGCTGGCTTCGTAGCATCTTGTGCGAATGTAAATACACTCGCACAAGTTAGTATGGATGAAATGATTGTTTTTTTCATAGTTGGTTTTTTAATTTTGGCTATAAATTTAAGCAACTGCTTTTATCTCTTTTTTTAATGCTGCAAATTTATGTTTTGAATTTGTTGCAGGTTTAAACTCTTCAATTCCTTTAATAGTAAACGAACCTCCTTCATTTTCGAAATCATCTTTGATGTGGTGTAGATTCTCAATCACTGTATGATCTACCAATTTACAAGCTGTTACATCAAAAATTACATTGTCAGTGTAGTTGAATTTTGAAATTTGTTTTTTGATACCAATTAAGTTACTGAAAACTGCTGCACCTTCAACAATAATTGTATTACCTTCAATTCTTGCTTTAGAACTAAACAAGTTTTTCAAAGGAGCACCATGCATTAAGTGGAATATGATTTTAATTAAAATTCCTGCTCCAATACCAATTAATAAATCGGAAGCTAATGTAACTACAATAGTTGTTAAGAAAATAATGATTTGTTCCCAACCTATTTGAGCCATGTGTTTAAATTCTTTTGGATGTGCTAATTTGTAGCCAACACCAATTAACATGGCAGCTAAAGCAGCATTTGGAATGTAATTACTAAATGTAACCGCAAAAATTAAGAAGATTAAAATGAAGATTCCGTGAAAGAAGTTTGCCCAACGAGTTTTACCTCCATTTGCAACGTTTGCAGAAGAACGAGCAACTTCACTAATCATTGGTAAACCTCCTAATATACCTGCAACGATATTACCGATACCTACTGCAATTAAATCTTTGTTTGTATCTGATTTGCGTTTGAAAGGATCCGTCATATCGATAGCTTTCACTGTTAACAATGCTTCTAAAGACCCTACTAATGCAAACATCACTACAAATTTGATGAAGATGAAAGTTTTACTAAACATTCCATCAAAACTTACATTTACACCAATAATATCAAACAATCCTTTATCAAAGCTTATTAAAGGATTGAATGCTTTAATAACTTCACCGTTTGGTCCAACTCCTTCTTTTATATTGTGAATTCCTAAATACATAGACAATGGGATAGATACAGCTAAAACAACTAAAGGTGCTGGTATTTTTTTTAAGAATCCAAACTTTAATCTTGGCCATCCAAAAACAATTACAAGACTTACCAATCCTACAATTGCTACCTCTTTGTGAGCAAAGAAATGAGCCAATGTATCCGGTATTTTTGCAATTAATTCAATCGGTTCTACAATAGATTTTCCTTTCTCTGGCCCAGAAGCGTAATTAGTCGATGCACCTACTAAATTATGTATCTGTTTACTAATAATAATTAAGCCAATCGCTGCTAACATTCCATGAACTGCCGAGAGAGGGAAGAAGTCACTCAGTTTTCCTAGTTTGAAAATCCCGAATAGAACTTGAATAATACCAGCAACAACAATTGCTCCAAGCGCGTAATGCCATCCTTGAACATCAATCCCTTTTACTAGTACACCATTACCAAGTTCAGCTACAGATCCTGCAACAATTACGATTAACCCTGCAGCTGGGCCTTTAATTGTTAATTTTGAACCTGCTAAAAAGCTTACGATTACCCCGCCGACCATTGCAGTAACAAGACCAAAAATAGCTGGAAATTCACTTGCTTTTGCAATCCCTAAACTCAAAGGAAGTGCCAATAAGAATACTAAGAATCCGGAAAGTGCATCGGAACTAAAATTCTCTTTCAACCCTGCGAAACCATCTTTAGGTTGAGTTGTTTTGTTTTCTGTTTTCATGTTTTATTTGTTAAAAAGTAAATAGTTAATTTATTTATATTCGATTATGCTCGGACTCTCCTAAATCAAGTCAGATTGAGCGTAGTCGACGTCAACTTGATTTATGCGCGATTGAGTGGTAGGTTTTTACGTGAGGCCCTAAGAACAAACGCGCATAAATTCGTACTAATGCTAATCCATCGACAATCAAACTGATTGCAAGGAATAGCGCTAAAAAATATTGATCTTCACGAACGGAAGAAAAAACTAAATCTTCTCCAATCATTGTGGGTGTGATTGGGAAACCTGCCATCCCTAAACAAGCCAAAAGAAATACAAATGCTACAGTTGGATATTCAAACGCGTGACCTTGGAAACGAGCCAGAGTAATACGTTTTTCTTTTTTGATTAATAAACGTATAGCTGCATAACCAAGCGCTCCGGATATTACTACTCCAGAAAGGTACATTGCAATAGTAGAGTAGTGAATCGTATCATTGATAGATATCGCTAAAGCAATCCAGAAATGATTCATCATTACCATAAACCAACTCATAAGTACATTTCGGCGTTCTGTAAACGCTTTAATTACCATTAACAAGCCGATAAAGGCATAGAATCCCGGAAGGTAATTTTCTAAGAAAGGAGGAATGTTTGATTTAAAGTATAATAACACTAAGCCGATTACATAAATCACTACAAAGAAATAAATTCCTAAATTCAACTGTAAAATTCTGAATTTACGAGATATTTTTTTCATTGGGGATACAAATAATTGATAAATCAATGTTTCCAAATTCCATTCTTTCAAACTTAAAATGTAAAAAGAATATTCGATGCGTTTTGGTAAACTATCCTCGATTGTTTTTTCACGTGGTTCGTAGGAATATAATTGCTCTTTGATTTTATAACTAGCAATAGAAGGAGAGATCAATAATTGATAGGTTCTTAATAAAGCATTTCCACCAATATGGAATAATGCAAGATTATCAAACCCTGCTACAATTTCTAAGAAAATTAATCCTATTTGAGCAATAGAAGAATAGGCAATTTGACTTTTTACAGAGGTTTGTACACGTGCCATCATACTGGCAATGATGCAGGATAATACTCCTAAAACACCAATTAATATCCTTACTGCTGTCTGATGTTCCCAAAAAGGATGCGTTCTAAGTAACAAAAATGCTCCGATGTGTACAGATAAAGAGCCATAGAAAATAGCACTAGAAGGGGTAGGACCTTCCATTGCTCTTGGTAACCAAGATGAAAATGGAAGTTGTGCAGATTTTACTAATGCTGCAACCAAAATAACAAAAGAAATAAAGAAACCTTCCCAACTATGTTTTTGAAGTAAGTGACTCACTAATTCTGCATTATGCATCTTTCCAAAAGTTACATTTTCATGAAATAAATGATGGCTCAACCACATCGCAAGGATCAAACCGATATCCCCAATACGGTATAAAGAAAATATCTTCAATGCATTTTTTACAGGAAGGTAACGGTCACGATAGAATGCAATTAATAAGAAAGATGATATCCCTAAAAATTCCCAACCAATGAATAACGTTTCGAAATTCCCAGATAAGATAATGATATTGTATCCTAAGTAAAATAACAAGATCGTATTAAAGAAACGTTTGAAACCATATTCACGGTGTAAATAAAAACGACTATAATAGGTAATTAAGAAGGTTAAAAACGCCCCCATTAATAAGAACAATGCAGAAACACGATCAAAATACAAATCGATTAAGAAATCATATCCTTCCGATTTGTAGATAGAGAATTCTGCTAAATTGATATCCTTATGCCCTGATTTTAACCAAGCGATAGTAAATCCAATTGCAAAAACTAATTGAATGGCAAGGGTTACAAATGCTAATCTGGAGATGGCGAATTCATTTTTCGAGCCGATTAATAAACTAATTAGGTATCCAATTAATGGAATAACTAAGAAATAATGTAATAAATATTCCATGACCTTACGAATTTTTTAATTGATGAACAGAAATATTTGCATGACTAGATTCTACCAAACGTTGTAAATCAGCCGTAGATTTAAATACGGAATGATGTGGTGAATACAAACTGAAATTGTCTTTTTCAAAAAGATATAATTCCTTTGTATCAGGATGTATGACAACTAATTTGATCCAATCATTTTGATACCATTCGTATGTGGCAGGTACGGTGGATAACACTTGTCTTACTACATGTGGATAATGTTCAACAATACACATTAATCGCATTGGGTCGTGCACTTCCACCATTTGTTTTGGTAAACCAGGGCGAATATCTCCTTCAATTCCATTTGCAACTCCAAATAAACCAACAATATTATGTGGCAATTTTGAACCGGAACCAAACTTTTGGTCGTCCACTTTTGCAAAATAGTAAGCCAGATTGATACCACCACATACCGGTGTTACCGCTTTTAATATGTTTAGTAAAAATTCACCTTCTAAGTCTTGTTTGTAGTTGTAGGAATTCAAGAATGCACGTCGGTCAAGAAATACATTTTTAGTCAACCATCTGCCTCCAACTACACATAAACTATTGGTTGCGTGATCTAATTCTGGTCGTGGCTCAAACAGAGAGAAAGAACGAGTTTGAACATCTTTATGAATTTTCTCTAAAGATTGAGTACTATCTACGGACATAAATCGTCGAGAACGTTCCTTCGCGTTAAGCAATAGCGCACGATCAAAAACAGCTTGGTTTTGAATATGATTTTCTCTATTAGTTTCGGTTAAATTAACTAAGTCGTAATACACCATTAAATCCTGTGCTGTGTCGTGAAGCCCTCCGACAAATTGAGTCGTTTCAGGAATATGAAGTCCTCTTTCTGCAAGTTTTGTACGAACCTCAGGATGATTTCCCATTAAAGCAGCAAGTCTTGCATTTACTGAGCCTGGTTTACAAGAACAAGCTCCACAATCCATAGTAGAGTAAAATGCATTATTCGCACTGGTAGACCCATGACCAATAACATATACTAAATCTGCAAAATTTTCAATTAAGCCAATGCTACGTAATAAGCCTTCTATGCGATCTGTCATTTCCGTAGTGGTGAAACCAACGATTAAATCATGTTCTTTTTTATTTTCCCCTTTGTTTTCGAAGATTAAAGAACTTGTAGGACTCATGTGTTGAAAAGAGCTAACGGTTGTATTGCCGTAGCTTGGTTTAAATATGTATTTCAATAGTTTAAAAGCGGACCAATATCCCATGGTTTGTGTCAATAACCAACCAACAATTAATCCATGACTTTTACTTGAAAAACCTACCTCCTTTTTGTGAACGTATTTATTCGCTTTCTCTAAAATGATGTAATTTGGTGTTACTGGTGCAGGACAAAGTTTTGTCAAATATTTTCCTCCATCCGGCTTATAATAGAACTCAATATTAAAGAAGCCGGCAGTACCATATGTTTCAGCCTTAGGATCTGTTTGTTCTACATACGTTCTAAACGAACATTCTCTATCGTCAATACAAAATAAAGACTGAAAACTTGGTTTGCTCTTGATTACTTCAGGCTCCTGTTTCTGTAAATAAAAAAGTACGTCGTCGTAATACGACCATTCATATGCTTCTTGCCAAAGTTTGAGTACTTCCGCAATTTCCACGTTACGAGTGGGAGCGAAAATGTCTTTTCCAGCATTTTTTGCCAGTAGACCTAAGGCATTCCATTTGCCAGAATAGCGATCGTCTAAGGTGTCAATCTCTAATAATAATTCTAAAAAGATAAAATCTTCGATGCAAATGGATCGTTTGTCTAACAATACATGAGGGCTTTTCTCCAAATAAGCTACCATTCCAGACCAACCTTGATGTTCAAATTGTTGATCGAAAATATATTGAAAGTACAATTCTTCTTTTCCAACCAGAATGTCTAAAAGTTCTTTAATTCCAATAGTTTTATTAGCGAGGAGTTGCTTAGCTCGTTCTGTCTTAAAGAAACTGGTAAAACTATTTTTCTCTAATTCGATTAACGAGTTTCGAAGTCCTTGTTTATTTGCAGGGAAATTCCAGATGGAAATTCCTTGGTCTAAATAAGCACCAACGATGCGAAATAAATTAAGATGTACGAAATTATCTACGTCAATTTTTAAGAATTTTTTCCAGGCAGAACGTAGTTTACCAACACGTGCAAGGATGCGAATTTGATATTCTTGATGTATTAATTTATGCTCCCAAGTTTCATAATTCTCAACTCCTTTTTGTTCGATAAGAATTTTCTGAAGAATTTCTTTACGTATGTGCCCTCTATCGTAAAGTTTACGGTATTCCTTTAAATCCAAATAGGT
>CANGOF010000008.1 GCA_947455515.1 Flavobacteriia bacterium | reverse complement strand
TTTTACACAGCCCATTTCGATTCTATGATAGAAAATGACACCTTGTTTTTTGATTATAGACTGAAAAAAGGGGTGTGTCAAAATATGAATGCGTCTTTTTTGTTAAGAAAAATGAAGCTGACGTATTAAATATGGATATACGAATAGTTTTAAATCATATTTTTTTGTATATTGGCTTATCCTTTTAAATTTAAAGTGTTGCACTAATGGTGAAATTCAGACTTTTGTATATTCTTTTTATTGGTACGTTGCTTTTAAGTTTTCCTTCCATGTGTTTTGCTCAAGATACGGAGGAAGATGAAGAAGATGCTGAGTCATATGCAAGAATAAAACCTCATCATTCGGTAAGTATGGAGGTAGGACTTCCAGTTGGTATGCGAAATTCTACTTTTAGCGGGTACATGCAAGGGATTGTAAATATTTCACCATATTATCACTATTCTTTTAAAAATAAGTTTACAGCTGGAGCAGGAATAAATTATAATTATTTTTGGATTAATCACGTACTAACATCCGATCCGAAAAATTTAGGTGGTATACATGCTTTGGGAGGATATTTACGATTTGGATATGAAAGTTTTCATACCGATAGATATGGGGTAGATTTTAACGTCAAAATTGGAAAATCTCATTTAATTTTTGATTCAGATAATAATCACAAACTTCCTTCTTTACCTACATTAAATGTTTATACAGTCGAACCATCAATCGGTTTTGTTATTACGGCAGATGATCAGTCTTCGTACCGATGGGTGTTAGGGTATGGTATGCAGAAATATACTTTTGCTCCTACTTTACTTGGTTTCGATGCAAGTTCTATTCATTCAAATAGTTCCGAAAATGTCAATCTTTTCAGTAGAATTGCAGGGTATACTTCTTATTTAACTATCGGTTTCGGTTATACGTATTACATCAAACAACGTTAATAGAATGTTTGTAATTGAAAATACTGCAGAAGCGGTAAAATCCTATTTTTTAGAACGCTTAAATTCTTCTTTTTCGGAAAGAGAAATTTCTTTTTTTTATAAAGAATCGATTAAAAAAAGATTGAAAATCTCAGATTCAGATCTTCTTCTTCAAAAAGAAATTCGATTGTCTGAATCCGATTTACTTTTTTTTCGTTCCGTTGTAAAACGCTTGCAAAATAAAGAGCCATTTCAATATATCATAGGGGAAACTTTTTTTTATGATTTAGTAATTCGCTGTGATGAACGCGCATTGATCCCAAGACCAGAAACTGAAGAATTGGTAGATTGGATAATTAATTCTATAGACTCTTCAAAATCACATAAGATTATAGACATGTGTACAGGGACAGGTTGTATCGCTTTGGCTTTGAAAAGTAAATTGACAAGTAGTAAAGTTATTGCTACTGATTTAAGTCAAGAAGCACTTGCATTAGCGAAAAAAAATGCAATGCTCTTAAATCTAGGGGTTGATTTTATCGAAGAAAATGCCTTAGTGAATGATTCAGATAATTTTGAAATGAATTCTTTAGATGTTATCGTTTCAAATCCTCCTTACATCCCAATGAAAGATAAGTCTAGCATGGAGAAAAACGTCTTAGACTTTGAACCGCACATGGCACTTTTTGTATCAGATGAAAATCCATTAATTTTTTATAGAGCAATCGCTGAAAAAGCAAATAGTTTATTAATACCAAGTGGATATTTATTTTTTGAAATTCACGAAGAGTACGGGAATCAAACGAAAGAATTGGTGGAGTCTTTAGGTTTTGTTGAGGTGGAGTTAAAACTAGATTTACAAGGAAAATATAGAATGCTTCGTGCAAAGAAAAAATAAAACATGAATACCTTAGAAGCTCAAATTGAAATTGAACGTTTATCCAACGAATTAAATCACCACAATCATTTATATTACGTGGAAAGTAATCCAATTATTTCGGATTATGACTTCGATATGTTATTGAATAAATTAATAGATCTGGAAAAACAATTTCCCGAATTGATTTCAGAGACAAGTCCTACAAAACGTGTTGGGGGAGATATTACAAAGAAATTTACTTCCATTAAACATCGTTTTCCGATGTTGTCGCTTGGGAATACCTATTCTCGTGAAGAAATAATTGAATGGGAAACTCGAATCAAAAAAAGCATTGAGACTGAAATCGAATATGTATGCGAGCTAAAATACGATGGAGTAGCTATCGGTATTTCCTATGAAAATGGGAAGTTGGTTAGAGCGGTAACCCGTGGAGACGGAACTTCTGGGGAAGATGTAACAGCAAATGTGAAAACAATTAAAACAATTCCTCTCCAATTGAAAGGTGATTTTCCAGCAGATTTTGAAATACGTGGTGAGATATTTTATCCGGTTGATTCTTTCCATAAAATGAATGAAGAGCGTCGTGAAAACGATGAGCCTGAATATGCAAATCCTCGTAACTTAGCTTCGGGTACATTAAAACAACAAGATTCTAAAATTGTTGCTGCTCGTGGTTTAGATTGTTTTTTATACGGAATTTATGGTGAAGATTTGCCTTTGAATAGTCACTATGAAAGCGTTTTAAAAGCGAAAGAATGGGGTTTTAAAATTCCTTTCGTTGCTGAAAAATATATACTTAAGACAAAATCTATTGATGGAATCATGGAGTTTATCGAATATTGGGATAAACAGCGTGAAAATCTCCCTTTTGAAATTGATGGGGTAGTTTTAAAAGTGAATAATTACGAAGCGCAACAAGAATTAGGCTTTACGGCTAAATCACCGCGTTGGGCAATAGCATATAAGTTTAAAACGGAACGTGTAGAGACCTTATTAGAATCTGTAGTTTTTCAAGTTGGAAGAACTGGTTCAATTACTCCTGTTGCCAATTTAAAAGCGGTCCAACTTGGAGGAACTGTTGTTCGACGTGCATCTCTTCATAATGCCGATCAGATAGAAAAAAACGATTTATACCTTGGGGATTCAGTATATGTAGAGAAAGGGGGAGAGATCATTCCTAAAATCGTTGGAGTAAATTTAGAAAAACGTGCTGCGAATGCACATAAAGTTGATTTTATCACGCATTGTCCGGAATGTCAAACGGAATTAGTTCGTCGGGAAGGAGAATCCAATCACTTTTGTCCAAACGAAAAAGCTTGTACACCACAAGTAACAGGTAGAATGGAGCATTTTATCGCTCGAAAAGGAATGAATATTGACGGACTTGGAGTAGAAACGATAGTTCAACTATTTCAGGCTGGTTTAGTGAAGAATGTAGCGGATTTATATACCCTGACTTTTGATCAAGTGGTCAATTTAGAACGTATGGCAGATAAGTCTGCGAATAATTTATTGCAAAGCGTCGAAGCATCCAAGCAAATACCTTATGAACGTGTTTTATTTGCTTTAGGTATTCGTTTTGTCGGAGAAACTGTCGCAAAAAAATTAGCCGCCAAATTTGAAAATATTGATTTATTAGCACAAGCTTCTTTTGACGAACTAGTTGCAGTAGATGAAATAGGAGAACGGATAGCAATTTCGGTACAAAGTTATTTTTTAGAAGAAGAGCACAAACAATTAATAGAAAAATTAAGACAGGCTGGGGTTCAATTATATGGTGTTAAAAAAGAGTTTCTATCTAACAAATTTGAAGGAATGAACTTTGTGGTTTCCGGTGTGTTTTCAACTTTCTCTAGGGATGAATTGAAAAAAGTCATTGAAGACAATGGAGGAAAAAATGTTAGTTCTATATCTGCTAAAACTACCTATGTAGTGGCAGGAGAAAATATGGGGCCAGCGAAATTGGAAAAGGCCACGAAGTTAGGAGTGACTATTCTAAGTGAAGAAGAGTTTGTTGAATTCCTTAATAATTGATGATTAGTTATTTTAAATTTTAACATCATACTCAATTTGAGATTTTTACTGTTATTTCTGTTTTTTTTTAATCTGACTTCTTTAGGTCAGCATAATTCATCTTTTATCAAAAAAGAATGGATGTGGAATGTAGGATATTCCTATCAAAACTTGAATACATTAGATATAGGTTTAAGACGCACTTCAAATGAAAGCGATTCAAATATTGGAGATGGTCAATGGATGATGCGTTATTTTTTATATCCATATTCAATTTTAGGAACCGAGATTAATTTTCAAAGTGATAAAATTTCACTTTCACCTAAAATAGGATTTGGTTACCATTTTTTATTCGTTAATGCAAATTTAAATTTTGTAGGTTATAACGATGGAATTCATATTAATCCAACATTTGTTCCTGAAATAGGGTATTCATTCTTTGGTGTCTATCAAATTAATTATGGTTATAATTTATTTATGAATAACAATGATTTATTTGGGTTAGGAAGGAATAAAATTTCATTTAGATTCTCATTTTTTATTAATTCTAAAGGATGGAAATTGAAAGATTTAAAATCAATTTAAAGTTTAAAATATTTTAGAACTCTAACTTCAGGTTCCGTTTTCATTTTTCAAAAAACATCAAAAAAAATCTTATATGCCTTATATGGTTTTATTTGATCCACATCTTTTCACTAATTTTCCCTAACTTTGAACATATATTGACAAAATAACATTCAATCGAGATGAACAACTTCAAAGGTTCCGGTGTAGCACTAGTAACACCATTCAAATCAGATAAATCCGTAGATTTTGATGCGCTACGCAAATTAGTTCAATTGCAAATTCAAGGAGGTACTAATTTCTTAGTGGTAATGGGAACAACTGCAGAGTCACCAACCTTAAGTAAAGAAGAGAAAGAAGAAATTCTTCAAACAGTTATATCAGAAAATGCAGGCCGTTTACCTATTGTTTATGGAGTAGGAGGAAATAACACCTTAGAAGTTGCCAAAGCAATCGCTAATGTTCCTGCTGGTGTGGATGGAATTCTTTCTGTTTCACCTTATTACAACAAGCCAACACAAGAAGGTATTTACCAGCATTTTAAGTTTTTGGCGGAAGCTAGTAAATTACCAATCATACTTTATAACGTTCCTGGAAGAACAGGCTCAAACATGTTGCCAGATACAACCTTACGATTAGCGGAATTACCAAATGTTGCTGCTGTAAAAGAAGCGTCAGGTAATTTCGAACAAATCATGGATATCATCAATCGTAAACCAGAAGGATTTCTAGTTTTGTCTGGAGATGACGCGATTACAATGCCATTGATTGCTTGTGGTGCAGATGGTGTAATTTCAGTTGTTGCGAATGCTTTACCAGAAAAATTTTCTACTATGGTAAATGCTTCACTACACGGAGACTTTGATTTAGCTAGACCGATTCATAATGAATTGCTCAACATCACAAAAATGTTCTTCGAAGAAGGTAACCCAGGGGGGGTGAAGGTGGCTTTAGAAAACCGTGAAATAATGACTCAAAACTTACGTTTACCATTAGTTCCTGTTTCTTCAAATCTAGCAAGTCGAATCAATCAAGAAATGAAATCTATTTTTCGCTTAGTCGCTCCGCTGGATTTGTAATCCTGCGGTAAATTTTACTTTTTCATCGCTCCGCTGGTTCTCAAATCCTTCGTTAAACTAACATTACATGATACAATATTTTCAAATTAAACAACTAGTAGAATCCTCTTCAAACATAGTTATTACTTCACATAAATCGCCAGACGGAGATTCAATAGGAAGTTCAATAGCTTTATACCTAACTCTAAAAGCATTGGGAAAACAGGTTGTAATCTGTCATCCAGATCCTTTTCCTGATTACCTTGCTTGGGTACCAAACGTCAATGATATTGTAGATTTTGAAACGAAGGAAAATGAAGTACGTCAGCTATTGAATGATGCGGACTTGATATTTTCTTTAGATTATAACGAGCCATCCCGTATGGGAGAAGCGATGGGGGAGGCATTGCGTTCGACTTCAGGTAAAAAAGTAATGGTTGACCATCACTTAAATCCAGAAAATTATGTGGATGTAATGCTTTCGGATACAACGTCTTGTTCTACATGTCAATTAGTCTATGATGTGATTGAGGGGGCTGAATGGATCGAACACTTAACTCCTGAAATTGGAACAGCTATTTATCTTGGAATAATGACAGACTCTGGTTCGTTTCGTTTTCCTTCGGTACAACCGCGTACACATGAAATAATTTCACGTATTTTACCTTTAGGATTCAATCATGCAATTATTCATGAAAATATTCACGATACCAATACCTTAGATCGTTTGCGTTTGAAAGGGTATGCGTGTTCGGATAAGTTAGTTGTAGATGAAAAAATGCGTATTGCATATATTTGGTTGACTTTAGATGAATTACATCGTTTTAATCATAAAAAAGGCGATACGGAAGGATTGGTAAATACAGCATTGTCTATTTTTGGAATGCGCGCAGCAGTTTTGTTTGTGGAAGCTGAAGGTGGATTTGTTAAAATTTCCTTCCGATCCAAAGGAAAAGATAACCCAGTAAACGAAATGGCAGGAAAATATTTTCAAGGTGGAGGTCATGCCAACGCATCCGGAGGACGTTTTGATGGTAAAATCGAAGATGCAATCCAGTTATTTTTAAATGTTGCACCACAATATTTCCCGTAGGAATGTTCTACCTGTAGGGATGTTCTACTAGAACATCCCCTAAAAAATAATCGTAAAACGATTATTTAAAATAAAAATCAATAATATCCTAAAACCAATATATACGACATAGTATTCATGAAATCAACAATAATTATTTTAATATCAATCGTTTTATTCAGTTGTAATTCAAATACAGAAAAAAAAGAAATTGATTGGGATAAACAAAAATCCATTGAAATGAATCAACGTATTGCCCAAAAAGAAAAATTGGACATTGCAATGTATTTGGAGCATCGAAAGTTGTTGAAAATGAAACAGACGGGATCCGGATTGTATTATGGAGTTTACAAAACATCCGAAGGAGATTCTGCAAAATCAGGAATGGAAGCTGGTGTAAGATATGTAATCACGTTTTTAAATGGTGACACTTGTTATGTAACTCCAAAAAATGAAATTGTTTATTTTAAAATTGATAAAACAGATATAGAATCTGGTGTACAAGAAGGGGTTAAAAAAATGAAGAGAGGGGAAAAGGCTGTGTTGATTGTTCCTTCACATTTAGCACATGGGATTACTGGGGATAATAACAAGATACCGCCAATTACCCCTTTAGTTATTGATATTGAATTAATTAAATTACATAATTAAATGAGAAATTATTTTATAATAAGTTTAGGTTTCATACTTTTTACAGCGTGTAAAGTAGAAGGGGTAAAAAAGGATAAAAAGGAAACAAAAGTAATTACTTCCGATCTTAAAAAAACAGATTCAGATAACCAAAGTCTTAAACCAACGAAGATTGTGAATGAATTAAAGTTGAAAAACGGGTTGAAAATTAGTTGGTTTAAGCATGGTAAAGGAGAGGCACTGAAGGAAGAGGATGTTATTAATATTAATTACCAAGTTTTTTTGGAAGATGGAACGTTAGTAGATGGAAATGAATTGTTAAATCGTGCATCATTGCCTTTTTTAGTTGGTTATGGAATGCAAACTCCTGGGTGGGATTTAGCGTTAAAACAATTAAGAGTTGGGGATTTTGTTGAGATTTTTTTACCTGCCAAATTAGCGCGTGGTGAATATGGAGTAAAAGGTTTGATACCGCCAAACGCGAATAATATTATCCGTTTAAAAATTGGTGAAAAGATAAAGCCTACAAAGAAAATGGATGGTGTAAAGATTTGGTTGTTAGAAGAAAATAACTCAGAAATTAAGTACGCAAATGATAAAAGTATTATTGATTTTCATTACATGGTAGGTACAAAATCGAATCCAAAATACGACATGAGTTACAGAAGAAGAGTTCCGTTTAGAATGCGTTTTTCAGATCATGGTATTGTTTCAGGGTTGAAAAAAGCGATGATTGGAGTGAAACGTTCCGACAAAGTTTGGATTTTGGTTCCCTCTAATGAAGCATATGGAAGAAATGGTTTATTGGACTTGGTAAAACCAAATGAAAAACTTTTCTACGATGTATTTGTAGTGGAAGTCTTGTAATTCAAGACTTTTTTGTGTATATTTGGGTCGCTTATGCTATCGGGACGTAGCTTAGCCCGGCTAAAGTGCGCGTCTGGGGGGCGCGAGATCGGAGGTTCGAATCCTCTCGTCCCGACTTAAAATTTAGAATATGAAATATTTATATATAGTTGTTTTAGTTTTAGTTACCTTTTCTTCGTTTGCTCAAAACGCTAAAAAAAGAAGTTCGGATGATTTAATTTTTGAATCCGATGAAGATTTTACATTGGAAAATAACTTTGATGGTGTATTGAATTTTGACGTGCACAAACAAGTTTCAAGCAATCCAAATTTGAATTTTTCTCAAACTTGGGATACAGAAACATGCTTTTCCGCTAAAAAAAGAAATTCTTTTGCAAATGTAAATGATACGCTTTGGTTATGTGTTGGAGATACTTTAAATGAAGAATTTAAAATTCCATTTGATGGATATATGACTTCGCATTATGGACCAAGGCATGGTCGCGCTCACCAGGGCGTGGATATTTCATTAAAAACGGGTGATTTAGTAGGTGCTGCTTGGAGTGGAAAAGTACGTTATGCAAAATTTAATAAAGGAGGTTACGGTAATTTAGTTGTTATTCGTCATTACAATGGATTGGAAACATTCTATGCTCATTTAAGTAAGTTGTTAGTGGTTCCGAATCAAGAAGTAAAAGCTGGAGATATAATTGGTTTAGGAGGGAATACTGGACATTCATTTGGTGCACATTTACATTTTGAGGTACGTTTTTACGATATTCCAATTAATCCTGAATATATTATCGATTTTGCGAATAAAAATGTGAAAGACGAGAATTTATTGGTTCATAAAGACTTATTTAAATCTAAAAACCCAACTACTAATCCTGTTAAAGTGAATGATACAGAGCATGAAGATGAATTTGAGGAATTGGATAACAGTGTAGAAGCAATAGACGTATTAGCTGGGGTTGCTGTATCGACTGTAAAAACAGAAGAACCTAATAAGTCTGTTCCTGTTAGAGAAGCTCGTAGATATTACAAAGTACGTAATGGAGATTCATTATTCAAAATTGCAAAAAATAATGGTTTAACAATTGATAAATTGTGTCAATTGAATGGAATTAATCAAAGTAAAACACTTGAAGTAGGTGTTACAATACGTGTGAAATAATTCATAACTTTTTATGCGTTTATTTTTTATTTTTCTTTTTATATTTTCTTTTATTCTTTCGAGTTGTTCAGAGTATGCTCGTGTTGTTAAGAATGACGATTACAAACGTAAATATGAATTGGGAACAAAATATTTTGATAAAGAAGACTATATTAAGTCTGTAACGTTGTTAGAGCAAGTATACCAACGCATGCCTAAGTCTTTAGAAGGGGAAGATTCTTATTACCGATTAGGAATTGCAAATTTCAGATTAGAGGATTATTACACTGCTCAATATTATTTAGCGTCTTTTGGGGATAAATACCCAAATAGTCCTAAAAGAGAAGAAACCTCTTTTTTATATGCAATATGTGCAGCTAAAAACTCCCCAAAGTCTTCTTTAGATCAAACGGAAACAGAAACGGCGTTAAATGAATTACAACTTTTTATTTATAAATTCCCACAATCAAACAAAATTGATACTTGTAATTATTTAATGGATCAACTCAGATTGAAATTACAACATAAAGATTTTGAAGCTTTAAAAATTTACGATAAAACAGAGAATTACAAGGCAGCTATAGTTACTGCAGAATCATTTATAAAAGATTATCCAGCTTCCGTTAATCGTGAAAAAGCATGGTTAATTCTGTTAAATAATTCTTATCAATTAGCAAAACATAGCGTTGAAGACAAAAAAAAGGAAAGAATTGATAAAACAATGGAAAGATATAGTAAATTTGCATTAGAATTTCCTGCGTCAAAGCATCTAGAAGAATTGAAAGATTTATTAGGTCGCTTATTATAAGGAGTTTAATTTAATTACATTAACAATATATAGTTATGAATTTCAAAAACACAAATTCTGAACGTTCAACAATCACTAGAAATACGATTGATTTTGAAGAAAAAACAGGTAACGTATATGAAACGATTGTTGCTATGGCAAAAAGATCGAATCAAATTTCTGTGGAGTTAAAAGAAGAATTGACTAGTAAATTACAAGAATTTGCATCTACTACAGATAATTTAGAAGAAGTGTTTGAAAATCGTGAACAAATTGAAATTTCTAAATACTACGAAAAATTACCAAAACCTGTTGCTATTGCAATGAGTGAAATGTTAGAAGATAAAGTTTACGTGCGTAAGTACGAAGACGACGATAAAAAATAAAATGAAAGGAAAAAAAATACTTTTAGGTATAACCGGAGGTATTGCAGCGTATAAAATCGCTTTCCTTATACGATTATTAAAAAAAGAAGAGGCAGAAGTCAAATGTATTATGACTTCCGCCTCTTGTGATTTTATAAGTCCACTAACAATAGCAACCCTTTCTGAAAATCCTGTTTTTATTGATTTTTGGAACCATAAAGATGGAGTTTGGACAAATCATGTCGACTTAGGTTTGTGGCCTGATCTTTTCTTAATTGCGCCATTAACAGCGAATACATTGGCTAAATTGGCCAATGGTTATTGCGATAATCTTTTAACAGCTACTTATCTTTCTGCTAAATGTCCTGTATTTATCGCTCCAGCGATGGATTTGGATATGTATATACATCCTACGACAGTACAAAACATAACCACGTTAGTAAGTTATGGTGTCAATGTTTTTCCTGCGGAAGATGGTTTCTTGGCAAGTGGATTACTAGGTAAAGGTCGAATGACAGAGCCGGAAGATTTAGTTCTTAGATTAAGCGAATTTTTTCAAGTGAAAAATGAGTTAAAAGGTCAAAAATTCCTTGTGACTGCGGGACCAACCTACGAACATATTGATCCCGTTCGATTTATTGGTAATCATTCTACCGGTAAAATGGGGTATGCTATTGTTGAAGAATTAATTAAAAGAGGTGCTGAAGTAATTCTTGTTTCTGGTCCTACAAATATTAAGTTAAATCATCCTTCGTTAAAAACAGTGAAAATAACAACTGCGGATGAAATGCTTTTAGAAGTTAAAAAGTATTGGTCAGATTGTACTTTTGGCGTGTTTAGTGCTGCTGTAGCAGATTATAAACCTGAAGTTGTAGAAGAACAAAAAATAAAGAAAAAAGAGGAAGAGATTGTTTTAAAATTAGTAAAAAATCCGGATGTACTTGGATGGGCAGGGAAAAACAAAACTACGAAGCAATTTTTAGTTGGTTTTGCTCTTGAAACAAATGATGCTATTCAAAATGCAACACGTAAGATTGAGGCTAAAAATTTAGATTTAATTATTTTAAATTCACTTGAAAATGAAGGAGCTGGTTTTGGTTATGATACAAATAGAGTAACGTTAATTTCAAAACAGAACCAAGTTGTAGAATTTCCTTTGAAATCGAAAAAAGAACTAGCTAAAGATATAGTGAAAATACTGTCTCTTCAAAAATAAAATTGAAGATAAAACTTAAGTTTTTTCTCCTTTTTATTTATTAAATATCTTCTGGTAATTCGGCTTCTTTGTATGCTTTTGCTTTTGGCTTGAGTTTTTCTACGAAAATTACATGAATCTTAAGTCCATTTTCTGTAATTATTAATTCTGAAATACCATTTTCAATTTTAGGGACTTCATTTTTTTGATTCGTAAATTTTTTTGTTATTTCCTCAAATGTACCATCCTCTAATTCTGTATAAATCTTTGTAATCACTCCATTTTCTATGATTACTTTACCGTTATAACAAACATTACCAGCAGGTTTGTTGTAGGAAAGGATAACATGATAATGAATTCCGTTTTCAATTGGATAACTACCTCTTTTTGAAAATAAGTATTCCATTTTTTTTAAACAATCATTCGTTTGTGAGAAAGAAAACGTACTTACTGTAAGGAGTACAAACGAGGTTAGAATAGATTTTATTTTCATTTTTTTTATCTAATTGTGCATTATGTTATACTCCAAAGATACTAAGTTTGTACTAAAGGTGATTATTCAAAATGAAATAATTATTTTTGATAAAAATCAAGCCTATGAGCACAGTGTCAATCGCATCCCATTTTAATGAAGCGGCAAGTATTTTAAGTCAGTTTTCGACAAATGAAAATTTTGAAAAGATTAAATCTGCAGGTGAATTATTGGTTAGATCTATTAGTAATGGTAATAAAATAATTTCATGTGGAAATGGTGGGTCTATGTGTGATGCAATGCATTTTGCTGAAGAATTGACCGGAAGATATAGAGGGGATCGTCAAGCTATACCTGCTCAAGCAATTTCAGATGTAAGTCATATGTCGTGTGTATCGAATGACTATGGGTATGATTTCGTATTTTCTCGCTATATAGAGGCTTTTGGGAAAGAAGGAGATGTACTGCTTGGTATTTCAACTTCAGGTAACTCAAAAAATGTTATTAATGCTGTTGAAATTGCAAAATCGAAAGGCATGAAAGTGATTGGTTTGACGGGTAAAAATGGAGGTAAAATAGCTGAATTATGCGATGTTGAAATTCGTGCACCCTATTCCGAATTTGCTGATCGTGCCCAAGAAATTCATATTAAGGTTATACATTCATTGATTGATTTTGTGGAAAATAATTTGTGATTTATTTGTGTGAAATCATTTTCGTTTTCCTTTTTTTTCTTTTTTGATTGGTTTGACAACTGATTTTTCTACTTCTTTTTCAATTGGAAATAAATCTTTTTTTGACTTCGGTCTTCTGCTAGCATTCCAGCTAAATCCAACGATATATTGCTCTTCTTTATTGATCTTTTCCATTGGATAAAATACTCCGTCTGCTTGATCTAGGTAGACTACTTTTGAAAATTGATTGCTATCTAAATATATTTTGATATCACTAGAATACAAACGAGACATTCCTTTTCTTTGAATTTCGATTACTGAATCTTTCTGTAATGTTTCTTCTGGGAAATAGATGGTTTGTGCATTACCATTTACATCTATTCTTTTTAGTTCATTTTTCAGATTGAAATATGCAAAAATATTTTTCCCTCCAACTTGATTGTACATATTCATAGAGTCTACTTCTGTAATAACGGTAGCTTTAGCTTGAATTTCAGCACGTTCTATTAAAGAATCTCTTAAGAAAATTTTTATTTTTTCTCCTTTCAATTCTGCTTTGTTGCTCCATAAAATCGGTTCAGTATACATTTCCAATATTCCTTCTTTTCGTTGGTAAGTAAGACTATCACAAATTCCTTGGGTGTTTTTACTGAAAAATTTTGCATTATGATAACCTTTTACAAGTGAAAGTTGTTCTGTACTATCAGTAAGCGTGAATAAGGTATCAGCGTGTATAAATAACGTGTCATCCTTGAGCTTATATTCAACGACAGCTTTGCCTGTTAAATAACTTTTGTTCGCTTTTTTGGAGGAGAAAAAAATAGTTCCTTTAAATCCCATTCCTTTTTTATTATCCGTAAAATATACATTTCCTTTTCCTACTGAAATTCCTTTAGTTTCATTAATATACAAACTATCCGCAGATACAAATTGATGTTCTTTTGTTATGGAGGCATTTTGTTGTAATACTCCTTCTTCAGTATCCATTTTATACCAACCTTTTTTGCAAACTATTTTGGTTTTGTCCGTACGTAAAATTTTTGTTGGTCCAAAAAAAAACGCCTTTTTTGAAGCATAATTATAACGAAGACTATCTGAATACATTGTGGATTGTTCGTTTTTAAATAATACATTTCCACTTACTGTTATGTTCTTTGATTTTGGATAAAAATAGCCAGATTTACTATGTAGTGTTTCTTTTTTTAAAGTGCTTTCTACTCGCCCTCCATTGCGGTAAACTGCGACTTCATTTTTTGAATCAAAATCTAATGAATCAGTGGTTATTTTGAAATCTTTATCTCTTATTCTTACGTTACCCCAAAGCTTCGCTTTTCTAATTTTACTATCGTAATGCAAAGAATCACAATATAAATTCAAGGTGTCTCTTTTGTTTAAATGTACATTGCCATACATTTTTAATAAGGACGATTTCTCAAAATAAGATGCGGAGTCACAATAGATCACATTGGATTGATAGGTGATGTGTATATTACCTATTAATCGATGTTCACCAGTTTCTTTGTTATAGATTAACTTTTCAGCACCAGGTGCTAATTCCATCAAATTATTTTGAGAAAATGAAAATGAACTAAATACAAAAAAAGCACTTATAAAAAGCGCTTTTAGAATAATAGGTAGTGAAAATTTCACGCTTACTTCTTGTTTTGTAAGGTTTGTTTTCTATCTGGACCAACAGAAACCACTGTGATAGGAACTTCTAATTCGTTTTCTAAATAAGTTACATAATCCTTTAAAGCTTGTGGGCTTTCTTCATAGCTATGTAAACCAGTTAAGTCACAATTCCATCCATTTAATTCTTTGTAAATAGGAATTATATCTACACCATCAATATCAAACGGAAGGTAATCAACGATTTCACCATTAATTTTATAATGCGTACAAACTTTGATTGTATCAAAAATACTTAATACATCTGCTTTCATCATGGAAAGTTCAGTAACTCCATTAATCATAATTGCATATTTCAAAGCAGGAAGATCAATCCATCCACAACGTCTAGGACGTCCAGTCGTTGAGCCAAACTCGTTTCCTTCTTTTCTGATTTTTTCACCATCTTCCTCTAAAAGTTCTGTAGGGAATGGCCCACTACCAACACGTGTACAATAGGCTTTAAAAATACCAATTACGGATCCAATAGTGGTTGGTGCTACTCCTAAACCTGTACAAGTACCAGCAGTAACAGTGTTAGATGAAGTTACAAAAGGATAAGTTCCGAAATCAATATCTAACATTGTACCTTGAGCACCCTCAGCTAATATGCGTTTACCTGCTTTTAATTCTTTATTTAAAAATTGTTCACTATCAATACAAGTGAATGAACGAAGTAATTCTATTCCTTCAAAGAATGGCGCTTCTAATTCTGCTAAATTGTATTCAAAACCTTCGTGGTGTTTTAAAATACCTTCGTGCTTTTCGACTAATGCGTCGTATTTTTCTTTGAATTTAGGAGAAAGAATATCACCAACTCTTAGGCCATTTCGCCCTGTTTTGTCCATGTATGTTGGACCAATTCCTTTTAAAGTTGAACCAATTTTATTAACTCCTTTTGCAGCTTCAGAAGCTTGGTCTAATAAACGGTGTGTAGGTAAAATTAAATGTGCTTTTTTGGAAATCAATAAATTCTTTTTGATGTCCATATTGAATGGAGCTAATTTTTCAATTTCTTTTTGAAAAATTACAGGGTCAATAACCACACCATTTCCGATAACGTTCAACACATCTTTACGGAAAATTCCTGAAGGTATGGTGTGAAGTACATGTTTAATGCCTTCAAATTCCAACGTGTGACCTGCGTTTGGCCCACCTTGAAAACGTGCGATTATGGAATAATTTGGGGTAAGTACATCAACAATTTTACCTTTTCCTTCGTCTCCCCATTGAAGACCTAATAGTACATCTACTTTCATGCTATTGTGCATTAACGTTGTTTAGTGCTTCCTCAATCGAAACGCTAAATGTGAATATTTCATTTAATTTAGAAATCGTAAAAAGTTTTTCAACATTTCCTTGAATTCCACAAAGTGTTACTTCTGCGCCTACATTTCTTGTTCGAGTTAAAATACGAACAAAAAAATTAAGTCCAGAACTTGTAATATATTCTAATTGACTTAAGTCGAAAAAGAATGATTTTTGATTATTATCTAAATTCGTTTGAATTTCTTTCAATAAATCTACTGTATCCAAATCGGTAACAATTCTTCCTTGAAGAAGAATTATAACAGCAGGTGCTTCATTACGTACGGTATATTTTAAACTCACGATTACTTGCTTGTATTGGTTTTTTTTATACCGTAAAAATACAAGGAATGATGTTGAATCTCTACATTAAACACTTCTTCTATTGTCGCCTTGATTTGTTGGATTCTAGGATCACAGAATTCTATAACTTCTCCAGTATCTGTCAACATTACGTGGTCGTGCTGTTTTGAACCATGCGATTTTTCAAATTGAGCAATGTTTTTGCCAAATTGATGCTTTCTAACAAGGTTACAAGCTAATAATAATTCAATTGTATTGTATAAAGTAGCTCTTGAAACACGATAATTCTGCATTTTCATTTTGTTATATAGTGTTTCCACATCAAAATGGCCAGGATAAGCGTATATCTCTGCAAGTATAGCAAAACGTTCGGGTGTTTTTCTATGACTATGTTGCTCTAAATATGCTGAAAAAATATTTTTTACAGTATTCTGTAACTCTTCTGCTTGCATTCCGTCTATTAAAAAGCGAAAATAACTATTATTATTTGGTGTGATTCATTAAATGAGAAAGATTTATCAACGAGTTTTTAACGAAAAAGGGAGTCTCAAATGAAACTCCCTTCTTTTATTTGGAATGTATTATTTCGTTATCCTCAAAATCCCATCTTTCGATTCTTTCTACCCCTTCAATTTGTTCGAATTGTTTATTAAGTGCGTCCAAATGCTCAGTGTCATAAACCATTACTTTTATCAATCCTTCAAATATACCGTCATTCGCTTCAAATGAAATGGATTTCATATCTACATTTAATTGATTAGATATTATTTCCGTGATTCTGTTAACGATACCAACATTGTCAATACCTATCAAACGTAATGAAGCTAAATGTTCGATTAATTCCGTATTGATCCAGTTTGCTTTGATACATCTAAAAGCCATTTTAGAATGCATATGTTCTGCATTTGGACAGTTGTTACGGTGTACTTTAATCTCTTCGTGTCCACCTAAATATCCAAAAATGGAATCGCCAGGTATTGGATTACAACATTTAGCAAGCTTGTATTCAAAACCATTATATTCTGTGTCAAAATCAATGTTACGCCCTTCTTCGGAGGTTTGTTGTTTTCTTGTTTCGTTTTGTAAAAATGCTTTGTCAATAACTAAATTCCCTTTAACATCTTCTAATTCTCTTAGTTTATTTAAATCAATTTTTGATTTCGCAATTCGTATAAATAAATCGGTTTGATTATTTGCACCAAAATAACGCTCTATTGCAATGATGTTTTCTTTGGTATTATTTAAATTAAATTGCTTTAATTTTCTTTCTAAAATTTCTTTTCCATCTTGAACAATAATTTTTCGTTGTTCGTTTAATGTTCCTCTGATTTTTTGTTTTGCGCGAGCTGAAAAAACATAATTTAACCATTCTTCCGTTGGTTTTTGCTTCTCCGAAGTGATTATCTCAATTTGGTCGCCATTTAATAATTTGTAACTAAGTGGAACTAATTGAGTATTTACTTTTGCACCAATACATTTGTTACCAATACTTGTGTGAATGTCATATGCAAAATCAAGAATCGTTGCTCCATTTGGTAATACACGTAGCTCACCTTTAGGTGTAAACACATATATTTCATCTGAAAATAAGTTCATTTTAAACTCATTCACGAAATCCATTGCGCTTAGGTTGTGGTTTTCCATCAAATCGCGAATCTCAGCAATCCAACGGTCGAATTTAGAATCCTCTGAATCGTTTTCTTTGTATTTGTAATGTGCGGCAAGTCCTTTTTCAGCGATTTCATCCATGCGTTTAGAACGGATTTGTACTTCAACCCATTTACCTTGATCAGACATTACTGTGGTATGTAGTGATTCATACCCATTCGCTCTTGGAGTTGATATCCAGTCGCGAAGTCTTTC
This sequence comes from Flavobacteriia bacterium, assembly GCA_947455515.1. Lineage (GTDB taxonomy): Bacteria > Bacteroidota > Bacteroidia > Flavobacteriales_D > Crocinitomicaceae > CANHVK01. The sequence goes on along the minus strand of CANGOF010000008.1, from coordinate 31,735 downwards.
TGGACTAGGTTGGTAAAAGTCAGTCACCATAGAATAAATTCTCCAACAATCTGGTTTTTCTAATTCAACAGGTGTATCAACAATTACTCTAATAGCAAATAAATCGTATACTTCTTCAAACGGCAAAACTTTTGTTTGCATTTTTCTCCATATGGAAGAGATAGATTTTGTACGAGCTTTAATTTCGTAAACGTATCCTTCATAATCTAACGCTTCTTTTAATGGTTGTATAAAAGATTTAATGAATCGATCACGAGATTCTTTGGTCGATTTTAATTTACTTTCTACAAGGTGGAAATTATCCGGGTCGGTATGTAAGAATCCCAAATCTTCCAATTCGCTTTTTATGGAGTGTAATCCAAGTCTGTGTGCAAGTGGTGCATATAAAAATTTCGTTTCGGACGCAATTTTCAAACGCTTGTCGGCACGCATACTACCTAAGGTACGCATATTGTGAAGCCTGTCTGCTAATTTGATTAATACAACGCGTATGTCGTCTGAAATTGTCAAGATCATTTTACGGAAATTCTCCGCTTGAATCGAAGAGTTTTCATCAAAAATTTCAGGAATTTTGGTTAAACCATCTATAATTCTTCTGCATTTATCACCGAATAATTCTTCTATGTCTTCAAGCGTTATATAGGTGTCTTCAACCGTGTCATGTAATAATGCACAAGCAATACTTGTAGCGCCTAATCCCATTTCTTCCGATACGATACGTGCAACGGCAATCGGGTGATATATATATGGTTCACCTGACTTTCTACGCATATCTTTGTGCGCTTCAACAGCGATATCAAAAGCTTTACGAACCATTTTTAAATCTTCTTTTGAAAGATTTTTAGCGGTTTTTAATAAGCCTTTAAATGCTTGTAGAATTTCTTTTCTTTCCTTTTCTAAATCAATTCCTTCTGGTAATGTTGACATTTATTCTAAATTAAATTTCAGTTTAAAATACGAATTTTAATGCAGTCTCTCGCATTTTTTGTTTACTTTATTTTGCTATTGAATAAAAAAGAGTCTTCCAAAACGTTTTAGAAGACTCTTTTTGTATCGTATCTGTTCAATTATTTTGCAGGTAATATTTTTGCAGCAACTTCTCCAAATCCGATACGTACACCATTACTTTCACAGTGTCCACGCATAATAACTGTATCGTTATCTTGGATAAACTTACGTTCAGTACCATCGTTCATTTGTAATGGTTTTGTTCCTTTCCATGCAAGTTCTAACATAGAACCGTAAGAATTTGGTGTTGGACCAGAAATAGTTCCTGAACCCATTAAATCTCCACAACGCACGTTACAACCATTCACTGTGTGGTGAGCTAATTGTTGCGCCATATTCCAATACATATACTTAAAGTTTGATTCACAGATTAAGTTTTCTGTTCCGTTTTCTGGTTGAATCAATACTTCTAAATTAATATCATAACTTTTTTCTCCTTCAAATTCTAAATAAGAAAGAACTTCTGGATGTTGTTCTGGTCCAGCAACTTTGTGAGCTTGAAGGGCATCTAACGTAACTACCCAAGCAGAGATACTTGATGCAAAGTTTTTAGATAAAAATGGTCCTAGTGGAACATACTCCCAAGTTTGGATATCACGAGCTGACCAATCGTTAAATAACACCATACCAAAGATGAAGTCTTCAGCCTCGTTTGGTGAAATTGAGTCTCCTAATGGTTTTCCATCATAGGTGATAAACGCTGTTTCTAATTCGAAATCTAAATTACGACATGGTGCATAAATAGGATCTTTTTCTGGATCTGGTTTGATTTGTCCTTTTGGTCTGTGGATATTTTGTCCTGAAAGAATCACAGAACTTGCTCTACCGTGGTATCCAACAGGGATCCATAACCAGTTAGGTAATAATGCATTGTTTGGATCACGGAACATAGTCCCCACATTTGTAGCATGTTCGCGGCTAGAGTAGAAATCAGTATAGTCACCAATTTTCACAGGCATAAGCATGATTACACTTTTGTTTGGAATCAAAACCTGTTCAGCATGATGTGTGTTCTTTTGCAATTCATCATTGGCTGCATCCAGCAAGTAAGAAATACGATTTCTTAATTCTCTTGTAGCTTGTTTTCCCTTTGCCATTAAGTGATTTAATGCGTCTGTATCAAAGTCAGTAGCATCAAATGCTAAGTTGTCTAAATAACCAAGTACGTGTAATGTTTTTAAATCCAGCACGTGCTCCCCAATACGTACACCAACACGTGCAGTTAAAGAGGATGTTTTAAAAACTCCGAAAGGTAAATTTTGAATAGGGAAGTCAGAACCTGCCGGTACATTTACCCAAGACTTCAATGCTGGATTATTTGCTGTAATTGTTGAATTTGCCATATATTTTTAAGATTAATTTCTGTGTTCTTTACTTATTACAAATATAGAAATATTATTTTTTTAGTTTGACTTTTTTACTTTCTAATGAAGCATTAAATATTGTTCATAATTTTTCATTCCTCCAAGTTTATTTTGATTATTTATTTATCTTATATTTGTTTAAATTTTAATCAAAATGAAGTTATTATCAAAAATCACTACAAGAACGTTGGATATTTTTCCAGTTTCTGTAGACTCCGTCTTAGAAATTCCAGTTGTTTCAACAGCTATTTCGGCAGGGTTCCCTTCTCCTGCGTTGGATTTTATTGATTTATCCATTGATATGAATAAACATTTGATTAAGAGACCTTCTTCTACTTTTTATGGTCGTGTTAAAGGTCAGTCTATGAAGGATGTTGGTATTACGGATGGAGACTTATTAGTCATCGACAAAAGTATCACGCCTAAAAATGACCAAATTGCAGTTTGTTATGTTGATGGTGAATTTACGATCAAAAAGATTAAGTTCGAACAGGATGTTTGTTGGTTAATTCCGGCGAACGATGCCTATCAACCGATTCGTGTGACGAGTCAAAATGATTTTTTAATCTGGGGAATTGTTACGCATGTAATTAAAGCATTTTAATGTTTGCTCTGATTGATTGTAATAATTTTTATGCTTCGTGTGAGCGTGTCTTCCGACCTGAACTCGTTGGAAAACCTATTGTTGTGTTGTCTAATAACGACGGAGCAGTTATCGCGCGAAGTAATGAAGCGAAAGCGCTTGGTGTTCCTATGGGGGCAATTGCTTTTGAATATGAATCTTTTTTTCTAAAAAATCACATTCATGTTTTTTCAGCCAATTTTGCCTTGTATGGAGATATGAGCGCTCGCGTGATGAACTTGTTACAAGAATATAGTCCTGACATTGAGATTTACAGTATCGATGAAGCGTTTTTGAAATTGAAAGGGTTTGATTATGTAGATTTAGATACGTATGGTAAGGATATGCAACGACGAGTTACGAAATGGACGGGCATTCCGATTAGTGTAGGGATTGCGCCGACTAAAGCGCTTTCAAAAGTAGCGAATCGGATTGCTAAAAAATATCCGGATAGGACGGGTAGTTCGTATGTGATAGATTCGGATGAAAAACGGCTGAAAGCTTTGAATTGGTTACATGTAGAAGATGTGTGGGGGATAGGTAGGCAGCATGCTACTCGACTTAAATCTTATGGTATACGAACGGCTTTTGATTTTACACAGTTGAATGATGCTTGGGTACGTCGTAACATGAGTGTCGTAGAATTACGTTTAAAACATGACTTATCAGGTATTCCTACCTTGGATTTAGAAAAAGTGAAGCCACGTAAAAATATTGCTACAACACGTTCGTTTGAACGAAATCTAACCGACATCAATGAGATTAAAGAGCGAATTACCACATTTGCGGTTGCGTGTGCAGAAAAACTTCGCAGACAAAACGATTGTTGTACCGCCTTGTTAGTGTTTTTAAGAACGAATTCACACCGACAAGAGTTAGAGCAGTATAATAATAGTACCGTTGTAAAACTGCCTTTCCCAACGAATTCAAGTATTGAACTTGTCAAATTTACGATGGAAGGATTGGAACGAATCTTTCGACAAGGATATCACTATAAAAAAGCAGGTGTAGTCATTATGGATTTTAAGCCTGAGAATGAAATTCAGTTTAATTTATTTGAAAATAGCAACCCGAAACATGGTAAATTAATGAAAACGATGGATGTAATCAACCATTGTTATGGTCAACAAAAAATTAGATTAGCTAGTCAGGATCAAAAACGAGTGTGGAAAATGAAACAAGAAAGATTATCTCCACGTTATACTACGCGTTTACAAGATATTATAATTGTAAAAGTTTAATTATCTTCCCTTGATTTATACATATAACCTCTAAAAACTTTACCTAAGGTTACAACTAACAATACTAATGCACCTGCCCCTAAAGTTCTTCCGATTAAATCCCCATTATTAGCATAAAAAGTTTTTTCTTGGTTGCGTTTAAGAGTGCCACGTAGGCTTGTTTCTTTCCACCAAGAAGTTTCAGATAAAATATCTCCGCGTTGGTTAATAAAACAAGAAATACCTGTATTTGCAGAACGGGCAACAGATTTTCTGTTTTCTATAGCTCTTAACTGTGAGAACGCTCGGTGTTGTTTATATCCAGGAGTGTTTCCCCACCAACCATCATTCGTAATAACAAATAACAATTCAGCACCTTTATGAGTTTGTTCAGCGACAAAACTTCCATAAACAGATTCATAACAAACTACAGGAGCTACTTTAATACCTTTAGTGTTAAATACTTGTGCGTAATCTTCAATTCCTAATGTGCCACTAGCTCCACCATTGTCAATAGAAAGTTGTTCTAATGCAGGAAAAACATTTGAAAAAGGAACTTTTTCAACACCCAGAACTAATTTGGATTTATGTAAAAATCGAGGTTTGTCATGTTGATCAATTAACATTGATGAGTTGTAGTGTTCTTCATAACCTGGGCCTCCTTCAATTTTACGTGAAGCTCGAGAATGTTTTTCTTTGAAGAATTTACTAGTGGAAGCTCCAATTAGTAAGGAGGAATTATTCCATTTAGCTTTTCGTTCAACTAAATAATGGTAGTGAATAATACGTTCTACTTCGTCTTCATAGAAGTTAAAAGGAAGTGCAGTTTCAGGAGCAAGTACAAATTCTGTTTTAGGGGTGATTAATTTATCCGCTAAATCACAAACTTTGTCTAATTGATTTTCAACGCTACCAATAAACTTTTCATTGTAAGGATCAACATTGGGTTGTGTCACAATTATTTCAGTGTCCTTACCAATTTCATTATAGGAATAATATTGTACTAAGGAATAGGTAATCGGAAAAATTAAAATTGTCGTAAAAAACAAGAGTAACTTACGTTGAGATTGAAGTGATTTTCTTTGGAAATAGAGATGTTTTACTAAAAAGAAAAGGACAAGATTGACTAATAAAATCCAGAAAGTACCACCTAAAACTCCAGATATAGAATACCATTGGATGAATTTAGGAGTTGAGGCAAATACGTTTCCTAAGTTTAGCCAAGGCCAGGATAATTCCCATTCGTAGTGAATATATTCAAAACCAATCCAGAAAAATAAATAAGCGATATAGCCTTCACGTATACCTACACGTTTTTTTGTGACATGAAACAATTGAAACACGAGTGCCATTATAAAAGAATTAAGAAGAAATGCTAAAATAGCTCCGCCTGGGCTAGCGTTCCAAATCCACCAAGTAGTTCCAATATTATAAAGGAAAAATGTGATATAGGAGTGAACAAGAAGTTTAGAAGATTTATAATTGTTACTAAAAATAGAGTCTTCAATAACTAATAAAGGAACTAACCCTAAAAAACATAAAAATGGAATGCTACCTGTAAATGGAAAAGATAAAATCAAAAGTATTCCTGCAATAACACTTAATAAATAGCGTTGTTTTTTTGTTAATTGAATCATTTATTTTAATATTTTATATTGAATAATAAGGTTATTACCTTTAGTGGTGATGATAATTGCATCCTCAGTTTCGGAAAGATTAACAAGGTCTCTACCTTCCAATGCATTTTTTAATAGTTTTTCACCTTTGGAGGAGTATAAATAAACAGAGTTTTCAATACCATCTAAAAACGTTATTACAGAGGTTCCATCTTGAAGAGTGAAGAGTTGGTAATCACTAATGGTGGAAGATGGAAGTGTTATTTTTGTAATTATACTACCTGCATCATTACAAATATAAAATTGTTTGTTAGAAATAAATGTAATGTAACTATTAGCGAGGTTATTTTGACTACGAAGAAATTCTATATTAGGGAAATCCCCGATTATTTTTGTTATTCCAGAAAATTCATTTCTAATTAATTGATTTTTTTCAGGATAGAAGAAGGCGGGTGTTTCAGATGTAGAACAAAACACGGTTTGTGGATCTAAAGCTGAAAAAGAATTGTGTTTACTTAAATTGTCAAGTTGAATTAATTGTCCACCATTATTTCCTGTAACTACGCATTGGTTTTTTTTGCCATTTTTAAAGATAAATAAAGGTGTTTTGGATGGAGAGATATTGAGTTTTAAAGATTTTAGTTTTTTACCTATACTTGAAAATTTAAGAAGTTCATTGTTAGATGTAGTAACTATAAATTGTGTACCCTTTTTACTTGCAAACACAATTGCTTGAGAGCAAGGTTTGTTTTTTAATGAAATTGGAAAGCCTTTAAATGAATTGCCTTTTTGATCGAAGAGATAGATTTTTTTACTTGTGGTAAATAGAATTTGTCCTTCTTCGTCATGGATAAAATCGTTTTGAATTGGAGATCCAACTAAATCACCTTCGTAGTTTTTACTCCAAAGTTCTTTCCCTTCTTTTAAACCAAAGATTCTTTTTTTGCTCCAGCAAAATTGAATATTCCCAGAACCTAAAATGTGTGTGATTTCTTCATCTGTAGATAAGGTTGTTGTTGGAATACTTTCTTCTACGGATGGATTATCGATATTGGATTTTCCAATGCCTTTGTTAGATTTAACAACTTCAATTAATTTAGAGTGATAGAAACTTCGGGTGAATTTTTTATTTTCAAAAATAGCACGTTCACATACAGAAGAAGGTAGATTCTCGAAGATTAATTTCTTAGATTTTGAAGATAAAGCAAGTGTTCTCCCAGTTTCATAATGTGCTAAAACTTGATTAACAGCATCTTTATTTTCAGAAATTACTACTTTGTCTTCAATGTATTTTATGTAAAATGTACCATTAGTTTTTGATGGAACATTTGTTGCAATTTTAATTCCATAATAGGCTGATTTACCACCACTAACAACTTCTTCTTCTTCTGTTTCTTCATCTAATAATTCAAAAGGGTCGGTTGTAGTTTTAAAATCGGATATTGTTACAGGAATACCATCAATTTCAAACTGAACAATTCCTTTGTCACACCATTGATAGAGTAGATCTGATTTGCGTAAAATTCCTAAACTAACTGCATAATTTTTTTCAATAAAGTGATATTTGCTAATACCTGAAGGGATAACATGTGCAAATAAATGGTAGTCGTTTACTTTTTGTTTAAAGTCTTGATTGAATCTAATAGAGTGATAAGCTATTATGTTTTTGTCTTGAATGTAAACGTCTTTAGAATGAGTTTTTTCCAAATTGATAACATTATAAGTTGCCATTTTATCCCAATTTGGCCATGCAGTTTTATTCCAATTTTCTGATTTAATTAGTTGTTTGCCAATACATAGATATTTCCCAGAATAACTTGCGATAAAACCATTTGGAAGTTTGAATAAGTCGTTTTCTTTTTTTAGTGAAATTTTTTTAAGTTGAAAATATGAGCAAACTAACTTATCGTTCCATGGGGTTTTAAGTTCTATTAAAATACGATTTCTCTTACCTGAAATATATACTCTTTCAGAATAACAAGGGGATTGGATAATTTTTGAAATTAGTTTATTCTCATTATTTGGGAAGGTAAGATCTAAATTTTTAAGATTTATTTCTTCCATGTGATTGAAGATGCAAATTTCACCATCTTTGGCATTAAATAATGATTCTGGAGATAGTGTATGTTGATTGTGAATTAATTGATACCCAAAAATAATAAGAATAAAAAAGCTAAGTATTCCAGATAGGAATAAAAATACACGACCAAACATAGAAGTAAATTAAAAGTTAAAAGTAAAGAAAATCTACCTAAAAAGAGTAAGAAAATGACTTTACAATTCTAATTTAGTTTGGAATGAAGCTTTGACATTGAAAGTTTTACGATGAAAAGGTGTAGAGCCGTAATTTTCAATAGCTATTCGATGGTCGAGTGTTGGGTATCCTTTGTTTTTTTTCCAATTATATTCAGGGTGTTTTAGGTGTAATTCTTCCATGAAATCATCTCTATAAGTTTTTGCTAAAATAGAAGCGGCTGCAATAGATAGGAATTTAGAATCACCTTTAACAATGCAAATGTTTGGAATGATGTGTTTGGTAAAACGATTGCCATCAATTAAAAGTAATTCTGGCGTTGTAGAAAGTTTATTTACTGCTTGGTGCATAGCAAGAAAACTAGCGTTTAATATATTTATCTCATCAATTTTTTGATGGTCGACAAAAGAAATAGCAAATGCTACTGCTTCTTTTTCTATTACGACACGCAATTCTTTACGCTTTTTTTCTGAAAGTTGTTTGGAATCATTAAGCCATTCGTGAGTAAAACCTTGAGGTAAGATAACTGCAGCTGCAACGACTGGACCAGCGAGACAACCACGTCCAGCTTCATCGCAACCGGCTTCAATCGTATTTTCTTGATAATAGGGTAGGAGCATAGACTAAATCAAAAAAGCCTTAGATTTCTCTAAGGCTTTCATTTCTGTGGGAGATGAGGGGCTCGAACCCCCGACCCCCTGCTTGTAAGGCAGGTGCTCTGAACCAACTGAGCTAATCTCCCATTCTTCAAACAGCGTTTCTGTTTTGTGTGTGCAAATCTAGGTATATTTTTTAAATCTGCAAGTATTTTTCTGAAAAAAGTTTTAAAAAATCACTAATTAAAAAAAAACTCCCTGTGATTAAAAGTGTATCTTCTTCATTAATAGATTTTTTCACTGATTTAATTGACTCTTCTATATTTTTAAAAAAATCAATATTCAATTCACTTTTAGTTGTTTTTTGTTGTAATTCGCTTAATGTACAACTTCGTTCACTTGAAAATTGAGTGAAATAATAATTTGCTTCAAAAGGAAATAAAGGTAGAATACGTGAAAGATCTTTGTCGGAACTCGTACCATAGATGATATGTAATTTTCCTTTTTTTATTTCTTGTATAGTGCCAAAAGTCTTAGCTAAACCTGCTTCATTATGAGCTACATCAATAATGACTAATGGATTATCCTGTATAATTTGAAAACGACCTGTAAAATTTCTATTGATACTTAGGTTTTTGATTCCATCAGAAATATTTTGATCGGTAATTGTAAACCCCAATTTTTTTAATTGGGTAATTGTTTTTTTTACGGTTCTTTCATTGATTGTGGTGTAGCTTATTCCACTTTCATTGTTATGATTATCGAATGCGAAATGAATTAAAGAATCAGTTTCTTTTGCTTTTTTTTGGAAAACGGTTAAAGTCTCAGGATGGTACTCTCCTATAATTACTGGTACTCCTTTTTTTATTATTCCTGCTTTTTCAAAAGCTATTTCACCTAATGTGTTCCCTAATAAGTCAGTATGATCTAAGCTTATATTAGTAATTACAGAAAGGATAGGGGTGATAAGGTTTGTGGCATCTAAGCGACCTCCCAAGCCTGTTTCGATGAAACAGATGACACATTCTCCTTCTGTAAAATGTGTTAAAGCCATTGCAAAGGTGATTTCAAAAAATGAAGGTGAAAATTTTAAATTAGAGGATATAAGCTTCTCGCAAAATTGAATAACTTTTTCCTCGGTGATTAATCGTTCATTAATTGCTATTCGTTCTCTAAAATCAAGTAGGTGAGGAGAGGTGAAAATCCCAACCTTGTAACCAGCTTCCATGAAAATGGAAGCAAGCATATTAGTAGTTGAACCTTTACCATTAGTTCCTGCGATATGTACAAACTTTGTTTTGGAAAGATGAATAGATAAAGTATCGCAAAGTGCTTGAATGTTGCCTAAGTCAGGTTTATATGCGTTTTTTCCAATGTTTTGATAAGATGGAAATTGTTTAAACATCCATTCGACTGCCTCGGTGTATTGCATTAAGATGCTTTTACGATAATTGGTAATTTTTGTACTTGAGGTGTTGTGCCGGGTTTTTTGTTGTATTTCACAGAAGATTTAACATTTGCAATATATTGATTAACGATACGTACATCAGTAATTGTAGATTCGCTGCTTAGATTGACTGCTTTGATTACATTTCCTTCAGCGTTAATTGTAACATTTAATACAACAATGCCAGAATAGTTTGATTCTACTGGTGCTGGGTCACTTAATCTTTGTCTAGGTTCGCGTTTTGGTCCTGCAGGACCGTGACCTTCTGGTCCATGACCAAGTTTGTCACCGTCATCATCACCGAACGGACTCTTTCCTTTGCCTTGATCATTGCCACCACCGGAACCTCCACTACCAAAAGGATTTGGTCCTTTGACACGTGTTGTGGATTCATTGTTAGGGTTGGGTTTGTCTGTATTAGTAGTACTTTGTCCAGAAGTAACCTCCGTCTTTGAATTAGTTTGGGTTATTACTTTTTCCGACTGATCTCTAGGTTCTTTAACAACCTGTGCGTCTTTTGGAGTTCCAGAACCGCCCCTAGCCCCTTCTGGCTGGTCAATTACAAAATCTTGTAAATCAATTTCATCTTTTGTAATGTCCATACTAGCTTCCATTTTGAATTCTTTCGGAGCAGGATCAGCCATTAAATAGTAGGCAAATTTCAAGTAAATTATCAAAAGAACAATAACAGAAACAGCCACTATGATTGCGACACGTTTATCTTGTTTATTGACTATGTTGAGATCTTTACTCATAATGGAAATCTATTTTTGAAAAGCAAGTACTGGAACCCAGCCATTTGCTTGTGCAAGTGCAAGAACGTTAAATACAGCCTCGTATTTTGCACCTTTGTGACCCGCAATTCTGATTTTAGGTTCTGTAGCAGCAATTTCTTTCATTACTTTCTCCTTAATAGCTTCAAATTCTCTAGCATCTTTTTCTGTTTCCCCTGGTAATACATAATATTTATTATCTTCCGTAATAATCACTTGTACTGGTACTGGGTCTTGAGTAGACTTTAAATCTTCGCTAGGTTTTGGTAAATCAATAGGTGTTTGATTGTTTGACATCAAACTCATAATGATAAAAAAGATAAGTAATAAGAAAACTAAGTCGGTCATGGAAGCAATCCCTCCCTCCGCTTTAATTTTATTTCTAGATTCTAAAGCCATGTTTCTTATTTGCCTGGTTCGTGTAATAAATCGATGAACTCAATTGCGGTATTCTCCATTTGATAAATAATTTTACCAATTTTAGCAGTTAAATGATTGTACCCCATAAAAGAAATGATACCTACAATTAATCCTTCAACTGTTGTGACCATTGCAGTCATCATACCTGGTGCAATAACCTTTAATTCTAAACTAGCAGAGTTTTGAAGATCAATAAAAACAACAACCATACCCACAACTGTACCGAAGAATCCAATCATTGGTCCAGCCCCAGAGGCTGTCGCTAAGAAACTTAATCGCTGTTCCAAACGCATAATTTCTAATTTTCCTGTGTTTTCTATCGAAGTTGCAACACTGTCTAAAGGTCGTCCTAATCGTGAAATTCCTTTTTCTAACATACGTGCAGCAGGACTATTAGAACGATTACATAAGTTTTTAGCTCCTTCTATATTTCCTGAATTAATTAAATCTTTGATTTGAGAAAGCAAGCCCTTTTCTTCTTTAGAAGCTTTTTGTAACGCTAAGTAACGCTCCACAAAAATAAAAACGGCATAACCAAACATTAATAGTAAGATAAGGTTAACTATCCATCCAATTCCTCCGTTTGATTGATCGATAATATCCCAAAGAGGAACTTCTTTAACACCTGTTTTTTGTGTTGTGTCAACTGCTGCATCAGTTACCGCAGCACTCTGTAATAAAAGTGTGAAACTCATTTATATAAAATTTAATTAGACTAAGATAAAAGTAAAAAAGCTCCTATTCCTGCGAAGTAGCCCAAAGTTGCTAACAACGTAATGTGTTTTAAATACCATCCAAACGATATTTTTTCCATCCCCATTGCAACAACACCGGCAGCCGAACCAATAATTAACATACTTCCTCCTGTGCCTGCAGCATAAGCAATTAGATGCCATACATTCGCGTCAGGAGAGTCTGTAAACATACCAATACTCGCAGCAACGAGTGGAACATTATCAATAATTGCAGAACTTATTCCTAATAAAGTAACAAATGTGGTTTCTGGAATAACTGCACTCACATTTTGTCCAAAAGTAAAAATTAATCCTAACGATTCCATTGCAGCTACAGTCATTAATATACCCAAAAAGAAAAGTACAGAAGGTAATTCAATTTTAGATAAAGCTTTTAACGTTGGGCCGTGACCATCGGGTGCTTCATCACCACCACCAAAAGTCAACTTAATTTGTCTGTGACTTAAGTATTCAGCAACAATCGAAAATAAAGCGAGTGAAAGCATCATACCAATATACGGAGGGAGGTGAGTAATTGTTTTGAATATAGGAACAAAAACAACTAATAACAGACCTAAGACTAACATAAATACAGCGTGTTTATTTGTTTTTTCTGTATCTTGAATTGATTCTGCAGTACCTTTAAAAATAGGCATAAAAGAGGCTACAATTAGTGGAACTAATATGTTAAGTAAGGAAGGAATACCGAGTAACAAACATAATTTAGCAGTAGTTACTTTTCCGGCCATCCATAACATTGTAGTTGTTACATCTCCAATTGGTGTCCAAGCTCCACCTGCATTTGCTGCGATAATTATTAATCCCGAAAACCACATTCGGTCTGTATTACCCGAAATAATTTTTCGTAGAATTGTAATCAGAACAATAGTTGCTGTTAAGTTGTCTATAATGGAAGATAGAAAGAAGGCTAAAAATGATATTATCCAAAGTAGTAAGATTTTACTATTTGTTCTTATCATTTTTTTTATTGCTGAAAATCCATCAAAATGGTCAATCATTTCAACAATAGCCATAGCACCCATTAGGAAAATGAGTATTTCAGCTGTTTTTCCGAAATGATGTAATAAGGTTTCTTCAAGTAAATGATGTTTATCTCCTAATTCAGCCCCAGTAAGTAATTTCGTACTAGAAGGGTTGAACCAAGAGGTAACATCATCAATTCCAAAAGCAATTGCAGCCCAACACAATGACATCATTAATAAAGCTGGTATCAGTTTATCAATTTTTAGGGTGTGCTCCATTGTAATGGCAACATAACCTAAAATAAAGGTTAGAACTACAAATGTTTCCATTTAATTATTTAACTAACTGTTTTAAAGCTATTTCGAATGCGGTTTTAGCTATATCTGTTTTATTAGTGTTTACTTTGTTTGCGTTTTCTAATGCAACTTTAATTGTATTGCTGATATCTTCAAAAATACCTTTGTCGGTAATTTCTTTTAAGTCGTTACTCATAAGGTAAGCAAAAACACGTGCCATACCACAATTAGAAATAAAATCTGGAATTACAGCTAATTTAGAATCAGCGTGTTCAGCAATTGGTCCAAAGAAAATTTGTGGATCTGCAAAAGGAACGTTTGCTCCTGCGGCAATTACTTCCATACCAGCATTGATCATTCTGTTTAACTGATCTTCAGTAATTAATCGTGATGCAGCACAAGGAATGAAAACATCTGCTTTTAAATCCCAAACTTTAGCATTTACTTCTTCAAAAGAAAGTAAGTTAGGGTGTACCAATTCGTTTCCGTTTTTATTTAAGAATAAATCTTTAATTTCTTCGAAAGAAAAACCGTTTTCGTTGATTAATCCACCTACACGATCAATGATACCAATAACGATTGCTCCTTGTTGTGCTAAATAGTAAGCTCCAGCAGAACCAACATTACCCCATCCTTGTACAATAACTTTTTTTCCTGCAACAGACCCTCCCCAAATAGAGTAGAAGTGCTTCACAGATTCAGCAACACCATACCCTGTAATCATATCAGCGATGACATATTTACGGTCGATAGAAGGTGTAAAAGCTTCATCTTCGATTACTTTTAATACTCCATTACGTAATTGTCCAATACGATTTATTTTTTGTGCTTCACGAGGTTGAAAATGTCCGTTAAAAACACCTTCTTGTGGATGCCAAACACCGCAGTCTTCAGTCATAGGTATAACCTCATGGATTTCATCTACGTTTAAGTCACCACCTGTACCATAATAATGTTTCAATAAAGGCGTTACAGCAGCGTACCATCTTCTCAAGACGCCTTCTTTACGAGGATCTTTAGGGTCAAAATTGATACCAGATTTAGCTCCACCAATAGCAGGACCAGCAACTGTAAATTTCACTTCCATTGTTTTTGCAAGTGATTCAACCTCACGTTTATCTAATCCTGTACGCATTCTTGTACCTCCACCAGCTGCACCACCTCGTAATGAGTTTATTACAACCCATCCTTCCGCTTCTGTTTCAGCATCTTTCCATTCGAATACAATTTCTGGTCTCTTATTTTCAAATTTTTCTAATAGATCTTTCATTTTTTATGTTTTGATAGGTTAATTCATAATGCAAAAGTAATAAAAAATATGATTTTTTTTTAGCGATTTTTTCTTAGTTTGGTAAGTGTAAAACTCCACTACAAGAATTTCGAGTTGCTCCTGTAACTTCTTTTAAACAGTTGTTTTGTTTTTCAAGATATAAAGCACCAAGAAATCCAAATACAATTGCTTCCTTAAATGCTATAATTTGATTAGAAGGCTCCAATACTTCACCTTTATAAAAATGTTTTATCCTACTTATTAAATGTTTATTATATGCACCTCCACCTGTGATTAACAGTTTTTTAATCCTATTTTTATTTGAAATGGACGCGATTTGTAATGCGATATGTTCGCTTATTGTATTTAGTTTGTCTTGTATTGAAATAGTTGAATTTGAAATTAAAGGCAAAAAAGTTGTGTTCATCCATTCCATTCCTAATGATTTAGGTCCTTTTTGAACATAAAATGGTAGTTTATTTAGTTGGTTAAAAAAATCGATATCTAAAATACCTTTAGAGGCTTCAATGCCATTTTCATCATATTCCTTACCCAATTCATTCATTAATAAATTTGATGGAATGTTTCCAGGACAGATGTCGTATGCTGTTATTTTTCCATCAACTTGATAAGAAATATTACATATTCCCCCAATATTTAAAAATCCATCGGCTAATTGGTTAAATAATTGAAAATCCCCAACAGGAACCAATGGAGCACCCTGTCCGCCAAGTATCACATCTTTGGTTCGGTAGTTATTAATTACAGGTATCCCAGTTTTCACAGCGATTGTTGTTCCACAACCAATTTGTTCGGTGAATCCATTTTCAGGTTGATGAAATATAGTATGCCCATGAGAACTAATTGCATCTATGTTTTTTTTGCTTAATTGAAAATCATAAATAAATTGTTCAACGAATTCGGCGAATAAATTACCTATTGTTTTATCTAAAATTAAGAGTTCAATAGCTGAAGATTGTGTTGCATTTTTTAATTTTTCATATATTTCTGAAGGGTATTTGTAGGTTTTACCATGTGTAAATTTAAAACCCCACTTATTTGAAGAATAATGATAACTTGAAAGTGTAATGTCAACTCCGTCAAGCGAAGTTCCTGACATTATGCCAATAATTGTATAGTTAGAATTCATATAAATTAAAGTAGTTCATAAATTGAAATGCAAATTAACGCATAAAATCAAAATTTATACTCTAAATTTGTTTCAATAAAAAATCAAACTAAGATGAATTTTGAATTAACAGAAGAACAAATTGCAGTTAGAGATGCGGCAAGAAATTTCGCGCAAAATATTCTTAAACCTGGAGTTATAGAAAGAGATAGAGATCAGAAAGTTGCTCACGAAGAATTAAAGCAGCTTGGCGAACTTGGGTTTATGGGAATGATGGTTGATCAAGAGTATGGTGGTGGCGGTATGGATACCGTTTCCTATGCATTGGCAATAGAAGAAATTTCTAAAGTTGATGCTTCTGTTTCAGTTTGTTTATCAGTAAATAATTCTTTAGTGTGTTATGGTTTAGATAAGTATGGTTCTGAAGAACAAAAAAGAAAATATTTAGTTCCGTTAGCTACAGGAGAAAAAATTGGCGCTTTTTGTTTGTCCGAACCAGAAGCAGGTTCTGATGCGACTTCTCAACGAACAACTGCGTTTGATATGGGGGATCATTATTTATTAAATGGCACCAAAAATTGGATAACGAATGGTTCAACCGCTTCTATTTACCTTGTAATAGCTCAAACGGATGTGGCAGCAGGTCACAAAGGAATAAATGTATTTATACTCGAAAGAGGAATGGAAGGTTTTATTGTAGGTGCAAAAGAAGATAAAATGGGAATTCGTGGCAGTGATACACATACATTGATGTTTAACGATGTAAAAGTTCCTAAAGAAAATAGAATTGGCGAGGATGGTTTTGGATTTAAATTTGCAATGAAAACATTATCTGGAGGTAGAATCGGTATAGCTGCACAAGCATTGGGAATTGCGGGGGGAGCATACGATTTAGCATTAGCATATTCGAAAGAACGTAAAGCTTTTGGTAAAGAAATATCTCAACATCAAGCTATTGCTTTTAAATTAGCGGATATGGCAACTGAAATTGAAGCTGCTCGTATGTTAGTAATGAAAGCAGCGAATGATAAAGATTCTGGTAAAAATTACGATCAATCTGGGGCGATGGCTAAACTTTATGCCTCTAAAGTTGCTATGGAACAAACTACAGAAGCTGTTCAAATACATGGTGGTTATGGATTTGTAAAAGAATATCATGTTGAACGTTTGATGCGTGATGCTAAAATTACACAGATTTATGAAGGAACATCTGAAGTACAAAAAATAGTAATTTCAAGGGGAATTTTAGCATAGAAATTATCCCCAAAAAGAAAACGGTCACTTTGAATTAAAGGTGACCGTTTTCTATTTTAGATAGAATTTTCTTTTATAAATATTGAACAACTTCTTCTAATCCTATTCCTCGTGATGCTTTTAATAGAATTAATTTATCTTTAATTGGATTCTCTTTTAATTCTGTAATTAATTCCTCTTTCGTTTGAAAAAAGGTTACTTTTTCTACTGTACGCAACTCATGTTGAAAATGTTTTCCAACAAAATAACATGGTAATTTTTTCTGCTCGATTGAAGATATAATATTTTGGTGTTCTACAGGAGAAACATCTCCTAACTCAAACATATCCCCTAAAATTAGCAGTTTATTGGTATAATCCATTTCTTCAAAACTATCTATTGCATTTTTCATACTGCTTGGATTAGCATTGTATGCATCTAAGATTAAGATGTTATTATCGGTTTTTTGAACTTGAGAACGATTGTTTGTGGGTTCGTAATTACAAACCGCATTTGAAATTTTCTCATTTTCTACATTAAAATATTTTCCAATTGAAATTGCAGTTCTAAAATTTTGATAATTGTATTTCCCTATCATTTTAGTTTCTAAAACTCCTGATTTGTATTGATTAGATGACCATTTCATATTTACATATGGAGTCATTTTTATCAATTCAGTTTGAATTAAAGAATTGAAAGGAATCGTATTTGTTTTTTCTGGTAGAATTGATTGAAGAATTTCATCTTCATCATTATAAAAAACAATAGCTTGATTTTTTTTAGCAAACTGATACATTTCTCCTTTAGTACGAATTACACCTTCGTAAGAACCAAATCCCTCTAAATGTGCTTTTCCTATGTTTGTTATGATGCAATGAGTTGGATTCGCTATTTCGACTAATTCCTTAATGTCGCCAGGCTTATTCGCACCCATTTCAATAATTGCTATTTCATTGGCCTGGTTAAGTTGTAGAAGTGTTAAAGGTACTCCAATATGATTATTCAGATTACCTTTTGTTGCAAGGACATTAAATTTCTGATTCAACACATGGAATATTAATTCTTTAGTTGTTGTTTTTCCATTTGTACCAGTGATTCCTAAAATTGGAATCGTAAATTTATTTCTATGATGATTTGATAATTGTTGAAGGTAGAGTAGGGCATCTTCTACAAAAAAGATTGTAGATTCGTTTGCGTATTCTTGTTCATCACAAATGACATATTTAGCACCTTTTTTTATTGCATTTTGAGCGAAGGTATTTCCATTAAAATTAAATCCCTTTAAACAAATAAATAAACAATCTTTTTTTATATTCCGAGTGTCTGTACAAACACCACTTGATTCATAAAATAGTTCAAAATTCATAAATTCTTTGCATAAAAAAACCCATCATAAAGATGGGTTTTAATTAATATTAGTTGGCTTATTTCCCTTTTTTTCTTGCCTTTGCATTAGCTTCTTGAGATTGTAAGCTCATAGAGCTTCCTAATCTATCCATCGCACAACGGAAACCTAAAGTTGATAAAGATTGATCTTCATCTAAGTATCTTCTTGTACCTCCACCTAACCAGTAAGCCCTATCTCTCCAAGATCCACCTTTAAAAACTCTTGATTTATCAGAAACTAAAGTTGTTGGCCAAGAAACTGTAGTTTTATTATCTTCTGAATATCCTTTTTTAATTTCTGTACCATCTAATGAATATTGTTCATGTTGACTTTGGTACATAATTAAGTTAGGATCACGTGTAGCTTGATTAATTGCGTTTTTACGGTTGTTATTGTTATAGTAAATGGAACTTTCAATATCCCCATCCATGTAGTCTACATAATCATCACGTCTGTAGTTCAAACGACCTATATTTTCTTCTTCGGTAACAGTTCTATATTTTAATTTTCCGGGAGTGTTCAATACATAGGCACCAAATCCATCTCTTAACAATGTAATAACTTCAAAGTCATATTCTTGTTCAGGTCCTTTACGTAAACTTTCGCCAAAAATTTCTCCAAAGATTTTGGTTTGAACTTGGTTTGAAGCTTCTATGTCATACTTTTCATTTTTTAAACGAATAGCTTCATCTAATGCTGCACTAATTTTTTTAATTAATCCTAATTCGACTGTATCTTTTTCGCTTTTGTGTGACAAGTATATTGGATCTGGAGCATAACCAGTTTTAACTGGGTTACGAGATTCATTTCTTTTCATAATACCAGTTGGTAATGCTGAATCACTTATGTCATGCATTTTTGCTGCAATACGTTGGTAACGTACACGTTCAAATTCATTCAAATATTCTTTCATACCATGAACGTCATACATGATTTGTCCGTTTTTAGCAGCGATTACACCTTCGTTATTTAACACTTTAGTCGTAAATACATTACCTCTAAACGGTCTAAATTCATCAAAATCTTCAGAAGAAAGAGGACGATATACATCCATTACCCATTCAGATACGTTTCCTGCCATATTATACAAGCCAAAGTCATTAGGCCAATAATCATCTACACGACCTGTACAATCATATCCATCATTTAAATGCCCAGAAACCCCCATGAAGTCACCTTTTCCTCGTACGAAATTTGCTCTGATAACACCTCTAAATTCTTCACCATCGTTTCTAACCCAGTGACCATCCCATGGATAAATTCTTCTTTCTGTATAATTCTCTTGACCAGCATCTAAATTGCCAATCATACCATATGATGCAAATTCCCACTCAGCCTCAGTTGGTAGACGATAACGTGGTAATAGGAAGCCATCTTCCATTTTAACTTTTCGTTGACCTTCTGTATTACTTGGATTTAAATCTGGTACAGATGCACCACCTTCATGTTGACCAGATAAATATGCCTCTGTGTTAAATGTATTCTCACCTGTAGCTTCTACATTATAACCATCTAATATACCTTCACGTACTAAGATATACTCATTTACACGATCAGTTCTCCATTTACAATAATCGGAAGCTTGTAGCCAAGAAACGCCAACAACTGGATAATCTCTGTATGCAGGGTGTCTTAAATAGTAATCAACAAATTTTTCGTTAAATCCTAATGGTGATCTCCAACATAAAGTATCAGGCAACGCATTTTTATAAACCATAGGAAACTCCGCACTATATGCTCGTCCAATCCAGTATAAATATTCAACCCAGTGAAAATTTGTTACTTCAGTTTGATCCATATAAAATGTAGATACAGAAACTCGAGCAGTTCTGTTGTTCCAATCATACATCACATCTTGTTCTGATTTCCCCATTGTAAATGTACCACCTTCAATAAAAACTAATCCAGGGCCAGTTTCTTGTTCAAAATTAGAAGAACGTTCAAAACCTCCATTTGAAGGGTCGTTGTAGTCCCAACTTGTGGCATTTGAAGATTCTTTTGCACATGACTGCATTAAGCCTATGGTTAGAATAGAAAGGGTGATTAAGTGATAAAGTTTCATGATTTAAAGTGTTTAATCATTAATTTATGGTTGCAAATATATTAGCTTTAACGTAAAATTTATAAAAAGTTACATTTTATTCTTTTTTTTTAAAAGGATGGACAAGATAAACTTCTGAAAGCTACTGGTTTTTCTCCACAACTTAAATTGAATCCCATGGATACTTCATGAGAACCATAGGATGTCCCATTATTTAGTTTAGAAACGGTAATATCATAACTATAACCAACTCTAAAAGATTTTGTTTGTACTCCTAATGAAAGTATAAAAGCGTCTTTGTTTCTAAACCATGCGCCAAAAGTTAAATTTCCATGTTTAACATACGTACCTATGTTCATTTCCATAAATCCTTGTTGGTATTGAAAGATAATATTAGGCATTAATGAAGTTGATTTAGTTCCTCGAGCTCCTTTAACCAATGAAATAATTGCTCCAGCATGTGCTGTTATTCTCATTTTTTGAGGTGAGGTACCATTTGTTATCATTGATTCATTAGGTTGATTTAAATGGTGTACAGCTAATCCTGCATAAAAGTTTTTTGAAAACCCAACAACTCCTAAAGATGCATTAAAAAATTGTCTACTTGCATTTTGAAGCACATCTCCTGTATTGTAAATAAAACCTTTTCTTGGATCAATCATATCTCCAAAGGTTAGTTTTGTTACATCTAAACTTTTTTGATAATATGCTGCTCTTGCTCCAAATAAAAGTGTAAATTTTCTATTAACTTTCAAATGGTAAGAATAAATTAATCCAATCATTGATGTATTTATTGTTCCTTTTCCTTGTTGGTCATAAGTCGCTAATAATCCTATACCACCTTTAATATTTTTAACATATTTGTCATAAGAAGCACTATACGTAACATAGTTTCCAGATAAATTCGGCCATTCGTTTCGGTAGTTCATACTAATTCGTGGACATTTATTTGAACCCGCAAAAGCTGGGTTCAAATAAAGAGGATTGGCATAAAACTGTGTAAATGTAGGGTCTTGAGCTAAAACTAATTGGTGGTTTGACACCAAGAAACACAAGATAAATAGGTACTTAATTTTTTTCATCCAAACTGAAATTTATGACCAAAAGTTACATTTTTTTAATGCAATTAGTTGACAATAATAGTAATTATTTTTCTAATAACGAACTACTCATTCACATATTATAATTTTTTTCATAAATCTACGTTATTCTTTCTGTTTTCATATATAGTTCATTAAGTTTGTCCTATATAGTGTGTTTTTCTAATGAAATTATTATTTGTTACACTTATTTTAATCTTTTCTTTCTATTTATCTTTAAGTAGTCAAAGTTCTTTCTCTGTCTCGAAAAAATATTTTTCTAATTCTGTATTGTCAGATTTGAATAGTGATTGGTTCAAAATATCCATCAATAAAGATGGTTTTTATAAATTGACCTATGAAGATTTGTTAACTTATGGTGTAGATAAAGTCAAATTAAGTTCAGGAAAAATTCATATTTATGGTAATGCTTTAGGACGATTGCCTGAAGAAAATAGTAATTTTATCTCAGATGATTTAGTTAAAAATACGGTTCAATATTTTGGAATGGAGGATGGTAAATTTGATTCAGGTGATTTTATTCTTTTTTATGCTTTTGGTCCTAATAAATTGTTGAAAATAAATAATAAGTATCAAAGAGATTTAAATATATATTCAAATCAATCTTATTATTTTATTAGAATTTGTCTAAATGAGGATTTACTTACTGTTTTACCTTATTCAACTACTAAAGATGTTACAAATTTTTCTTCCAGTTATGATTATTATGATATTCATGAATTGGAAGACACTTCAATAGTAAACGGGGGCCAAAGATGGTATGGTGAGTTGTTTGATAATCAATTAAAGTATCATATTGATTTTAATTTACCTAGTCCTCCACTTTCTACTATTTCATGTTCTTTTTCTGGTGCAACAAATTCTTCTCAAAATGGAAGTTTTATTTCTGTAAATTTGGATGGTAGTTTAGTATCGAAAACTTTTTTACCAACTGTTTCTTCAGATTTTGTTAGACTTCAAAATGATTTTTTTGTTACAACTTCGAATTCTAAATTACAATTTGATTTCGAACTTATAAGGAATAATCCAACAGTTAAATTTTATTTTGATAAGTTAGAAATTAATGCGCGTATTTTAACTCGATTTTTTGGCGTTCAGTTTAGTATTCGGGATCAAAAAACGGTTGGTTTTAATAATGTAACTGAATTCACGATTGTTTCAAATGAACCTGTTTTTATATGGGACGTTACTGATCGAACGTCTTTTCAATCGATTAAGTTAAAAGAAGTGTTAAATGGGTATAATTTCGTTTCTGAAACAGATTCACTTCGTGAATTTGCAGTTTCTTCATTCTCTTCATTGAATATACCAACTTTTGTATCTAAGGTAGCATATCAAAATATTCATGGTCTATCATTTGCAGATATGTTAATAATTACTCCAACTGAGTTTATTGAACCTGCTACTCGATTGGCTAAAATTCATGAAAAACTTGGAGATAAAGTACATGTATTAACATTAGATCAGATTTATAATGAATTTTCAAGTGGTTCTGTTGATCCAACAGCAATAAAACTATGTGCTAAAATGTTTTATGATCGATTTAAAGATAATAGTTCTAATTCATTGAAAAATTTATTGTTATTTGGAGATGGTACATTTGACCCTAAAAATCGAATAGCTAATAATAATTATTGGGTTCCTACCTATCAATTTTTAAATTCTGAAGACCATTTAAATGCTATGGTTTCGGATGATTATTTTGGGATTTTGGCTGATGATGGTTCCATTTATGCTAAAGACTCTATGGAAATTGGAGTTGGCCGATTATTGATATCATCAATAAATATGGCGAATCAACAAATCGCTAAAATTGATCAGTATATAAAACAAGGAGATATTTCTGACACTATTACTTGTTGTGGTTCAATTTCAACTTCTTCTTTTGGTGATTGGAGGACGAATTATGTTCAAATTTCGGATGATGAGGAGAATGGATATTTTGTATTAAATGATAGTGAACCGCAGTATAATTTTAATAGTATTAATCATCCTGAAATGAATGATGAAAAAATTTATTGTGATGCATTTAAACAGATTACAATGGCTGGAGGTGAACGTTATCCTGATGTAAATAATGCGATTGATGATGCTGTAAATAAAGGAGCGTTAATTGTTGAATATACAGGACATGGAGGAGAAGTCGGTGCAGCTGAAGAACGTATTATTACAATTCCTCAAATTAATTCTTGGAATAATTTTACTAAATTATGTCTATTCGTTTCTTCTACTTGTGAATTTACAAAATATGATGACCCTGGCAGGATATCTGCTGGTGAATGGATGTCTTTAAATCCAAATGGAGGTGCGATTGCATTAATGACCACAACACGACCTGTTTTTTTTAGTGTAAATACAGCTTCAGGACTAAGTTTTTACAAAAATGTTTTTGAAAGAGATAATGAAAAGCGTCCTCTTACTTTTGGTGAAATAATTCGAAGAACAAAAAATGGTGTAGCTTCGGATGTAAACAAACATAGTTTTACCCTGATAGGTGATCCAGCTTTGAGAATAGCTTTGCCTAGACAAAGAGTTGTTATAGATAGCATAAATGGTATTTCAATTTTAAAAAAATTAGATACAATTAAGGCTTTATCTAAAGTTCAATTTAGTGGTCACATTGAAGATCAATTTGGCTCAAATTTATTGATGAATGGAGAAGTTTCTGTTCGTGTATTCGATAAACCTAAAAAGATACAAACTTTAGGTCAAGATTTAAAATCGCCAATTATTCCTTTTGATAATCAGGAAAACATATTGTTTAAAGGTAGGTCGAAGGTTGTTCAAGGAAGATTCTCAGTTTCTTTTATTGCTCCAAAAGATATTGATTACTCATTTGGTAATGGTAAAATTTCACTTTATTTAAATGATAGTGTTACGGATGGTATAGGGAGTGAAAAGAGGTTTATTGTAGGTGGAATTAATAATGCTGTAGTAAAAGATTCTTTAGGACCTAAAATAAACATGTATTTAAATGACCAACATTTTGTCAATAATGGTTTGACCAATGACTCGCCTAAATTAATTATTCATATTGAAGATGAAAGTGGACTTAATACAATCGGTAATGGTATAGGTCATGACGCTATCGCTATAATGGATAACAATATTTCTACACCAATTTTGTTAAATAATTATTATGTTTCAAGTTTAGATTCTTATCAGAAAGGAAGTATTGTATATGATTTTAAAGGTTTGACAGAAGGAAGGCATAATTTAAAAGTAAAAGTTTGGGATGTTTATAATAATCCTACTGAATCAATATTAGATTTTATAGTTCATAAAAAAGATAAATTCGAGTTGTTTCATGTTCTTAATTATCCGAATCCATTTACTACAAGTACGCATTTTTATTTTGAGCATAATCAAGTTTGTAATCAATTAGAAGCGCAGATTCAAATTTACACTACATCTGGAAGGTTAGTAAAAACTATTCAATCATTAATCCATCAACAAGGTTTTAGATCCGAAGGAATACAGTGGGATGGAACGGATGATTTTGGTGATAAATTAGCTAAGGGAGTATACGTTTATAGATTAATGGTAAAAAATATATCAGGTGAAATTTCAAGTAAAATAGAAAAAATTGTAATCTTATAATTTTAGATATAATAAATTTCTATTTTTTACGTTTATATTTGCTCAACAATGAAAATTATGTTTAAATATTTCTTTTTAATTATCGCATCGCTTTATGGTGTTTTTGTATTTGGTCAAAATACAACGGTAAATCAAAATTCACTTCAATTAAATGCGATTACAACCGCAATGCCTTTTCTAAGTATTAATCCAGACTCACGTTCTGGAGGTTTAGGCGATGCAGGAACAGCATTGAGTCCAAATGCAAATTCTATTTATTGGAATACTGCAGGGATTAGTTTTTCAAAAAATAAAATGGAAATCGGTGGTTCCATCGTGCCTTGGTTAAGACAATTAACTAACGATATTAACCTATATTACTTAGCTGGGTATCGTAAATTTAATGATCGTAATGCCTTAACTTTTGCTTTCAGACAATTTACTTTAGGGGAAATAACTTATACGAATGACCAGGGTACTATTTTACGTCCGGATAAACCCTCAGAACAAGAAGCAGTAATTGGTTATGCATTGAAATTATCGGATAAATTTAGTTTAGGAGTGAATGGTAAGTTTGCTTATTCAAATTTGACGGGAGGAATGATTGTTGCTGGCGCACAGACTCAAGCAGGTGTCGCTGGTGCTGCTGATTTATCTTTTATGTATCAAAACACGGATATAAATTGGGGAGGTAAAGACGGAGAATTAAGATTGGGAGCAACAATGAATAATATAGGAAATAAAATATCATATTCATCGCTTGCTTCGAGTGATTTTTTGCCGATGAATATGAAGTTAGGAGGATCTTACCTAATGAAAATGGATGCTTATAATAGTATGACATTTACTTTAGATTTACAGAAGCTTTTGGTTCCAACACCACCAATTTATTATCAAGGAAATATGATTGCTGGTAAGTCAAATAATGTAGGTGTTATATCTGGTGTTCTTCAATCTTTTTCAGATGCACCAGGTCAAATAGTTTATGATGCTACTAATAAACCTATTTTAGTAGATGGTAAAGCAAAAATTGTAAAAGGATCAAGATTAAAAGAGGAATTAAGTGAAATTACTATTTCAGGCGGTATAGAATATAATTATAATAAAGTTTTAGCTGTAAGAGGAGGTTATTTTCATGAGAGTAGTAACAAAGGCGGAAGACAATTCTTTACATTTGGAGTTGGTTTAAAATATAATATAATGCAAATAGATATGTCTTATATTGCTGCTCTTTCAAGAAATAGCCCTTTAGCTAATACACTTCGTTTTTCCTTACTATTTACTATTAATTCTAATCAAGAGTAAGATGTCTTCATTAAGAATTGGTTATGGAGTGGATGTTCATCGTTTAGGTGAAGGGTTTCGTTTAGTTGTTGGAGGAGTTGAAATACCTTCAACTTTTGGAGCTATTGGGCATTCGGATGCGGATGTATTATTACACGCTATTTGTGATGCGTTATTAGGAGCAGCTAATTTGAGAGATATTGGTTTTCATTTTTCTGATACTGACTCACAATATAAAGGAATAGATAGTACGATTTTACTTTCAAGAGTAGTTGGTTTAATAAATAAAAAAGGATTTTCGGTTGTAAATATTGATTGTACAGTTATTTTAGAAAAACCAAAAGTAAATCCTCATGTTCCTAAAATGCAAAAGATTATTGCTGATTTACTAAAAGTAACGCCAGAAGAAATTTCTATAAAAGCATCAACACATGAAAAGGTTGATTCCTTTGGTGAGTCAAAAGCGATTAAAGCGTATGCTTCCTGTTTATTAGATAAAAAATAAGGTTTTACTTATACTATTAACACTTTTTTTGTTTAATTTTAATAACACAAAATTAGACTATGTATCGTTTTTTTTTAATTCTATCAATTTGTTTTTTTTCAAGTCATTTTTTTTCTCAGGAATTAAATTGTCAAGTAACAGTTGTTAATGATTCAAAATTGGAAGTATCTTCGGTAGAACAAGAGATTCTTACTCAGATGAAACAAACTGTTTTTGAGTTTATGAATAACACAAAATGGACAAAGGATAAATTTAATGTTGAAGAAAGAATTAATTGTAACATACAAATTCAAATTAATGCAATTCCTACACCAGGTGTTTACGAAGGTACAATGCAAATTCAATCTTCTCGACCAGTATTTAAAAGCACATACAATTCTACTGCATTTAATTTTGTAGATATGGATATATCGTTTCCTTTTTCAAGAAATTCTGTTCTGATATATGCACCAAACCAATTTAGAGATAATATAACTTCAGTTCTTGCATTTTATGCTTACTATATTTTAGGTATTGATTATGATTCGATGTCGCCAAAAGGAGGTACTCCTTATTTTATTGAAGCACAACAGATTGTTTCAAATGCTCAATCTTCAAATATTAAAGGATGGATGTCAAATGAATCTTCTAAAAAGAATAGATATTGGTTAATAGACAATACCTTACATCAATTGTTTGAACCACTTAGAGAATGTAATTATGAATATAATCGTAAAGGATTGGATCAATTATATGAAAATAAAGAAGCTGCGAGGAAGAATATGTTTAGCTCTCTAAATAAATTATCTAAAATAGCAACAACAAGACCAAGCTCAATAAATGTAACGATTTTTGTTCAAGCTAAAACATTAGAGTTGAAAAATTTATTTTATGATGCTACATTGGCAGAAAAAACAGAGTTGGTAAATCTGCTAAAAAAATTAGATCCTATTAACTCATCTAAATACCAAGAGATTCTTAACTAATGCTTAGTTCTTTATATATACAAAATTTTGCTCTAATCGAAAAAGTAACACTCGATTTTTCAAAAGGATTTACGGTAATTACTGGAGAGACTGGTTCAGGAAAGTCCATTTTATTGGGTGCTTTGTATCTTATTTTAGGTGAGAGAGCAGATTATTCTGTAATTCGTAATAAGGAAGAAAAAACAGTGGTTGAAGCAGTTTTTAAAATACAGAATTTCGGATTACAAACTTTTTTTGAGCAAAATGAACTTGATTTTAACGAAGAAACAATTGTACGTAGGGAAATTTCTTCTCAAGGAAAATCTCGTGCTTTTGTGAATGATACCCCTGTTCAATTAAGTTTACTCAAAGAGTTAGCTAAAAAATTGATACATATTCATTCTCAACACCACACAATTGACTTAAAAAGTAACGATTTCCAAATGGAATTGTTAGATATATTAGGCGGGACAATTGATTTAAAAAATGAATTTAATTCACTTTTTAGTTCCTATAAAAAACTTCAGAATACGATTCAAACGAAGGAAGAATCCTTGAAGTTCGCTTTGTTAAATGTTGATTACACAAAGTTTCAAGTAGAAGAGTTAGATAAATTGGAACTTTATTCGACAAATTTCCTAGAAGTTGAAACAGAATTGAAGGCTATCGAAAATAGTGAAGATATAAAGGTAGGCTTTGCTGTTCTAATCGATCAACTTACGGATGAAGGAGCAACAACAAATGCTTTTAATCTTTTAGGATTAGTAAAGTCTAAATTGGATAAATTATCAGGGCTTTATCCACAATTGGATGAATTGGCAAATCGATTTAGGGAATCGTTTTTAGAAATTGCTGATATAGGAAATGAGGCATTAGAAAGTTTGGATGAATTAGAGGTCAATCCTGAACAAAAAGAATTGTTAACGTTAAAATTAGATTTGTTTAATGCATCATTGAGAAAGCATAATGCACTTAATCAAGAAGTTTTAATTGGGATATATGAAGAACTATCCAATTCTCAATTATCTGTTGAAGAATTAGAAAATGATATTAATGAATTAAAAAATCAATTGCAAAAATTAGAGGTTGAACTGATTAAAAAGGCTGAAATATTAGACGAAGAAAGAAAGGATAAATCAAAAAGGATTCAAATTCAAATGGTTGATTTACTTAGAGAATTAAAATTACCACATACACAAATTGTTTTTGAATTAAATAAAACAACAAAATTATCTGTAAATGGTTTTACTGAAATGAGATTGTTGTTTTCGCCAAATAAAGGGGTGTTACCATTACCAATAGAAAAAGCAGCAAGTGGTGGGGAATTATCTCGTGTGATGTTAGCATTTCAGTACCTAATTTCTGCTAAAAAACAATTACCTACTCTTATTTTTGATGAAATCGATACGGGAGTATCAGGTGAGGTTGCTCAGAAAATTGGAAATATTCTTCAAAAAATGGGTGAATACATGCAAATTTTTGCAATTACACATCTCCCACAAGTAGCAGGAAAAGGAGAGAATCATCTAAAAGTTTCTAAGTCACATGATTCTGATGTAACTACTACGGAAGTTTTAACACTTTCTAAGGAAGATCGCATTGAAGAAATTGCTCGATTAATGAGTGGTGATAATATAAATCAAGCAGCACTTGAAAATGCTAAAGCTTTAATGAATTAATATGAATAATTTAGATAGAAATATCACCTTAATCGCAATACTTTTTATTGTAAGCGCAATAATTTTAGGTGCGTTAGGCGCTCATGCTCTTGAAAAAGTACTTTCTGTTGAGAAATTATCTTCCTTTGAAGTAGGAGTGAAGTATCAAATGTACCATGGAATAGCATTACTTAGTCTTATTGCTATAAGTGATAAATTCAATTTTAGTTTGAAAATTGTGTATCGTTTATTAATTAGTGGAGTATTTATCTTTTCTGGATCTATTTATATGTTGGTTTTTAAAGAATTGCTTGATGTTAATTTGGGAAAAATTTTCGGCCCTTTAACTCCGATTGGAGGATTGTTTATGATTTCTGGATGGTTAACTTTGTTGGTGAAATTAATTCAAATCAAAAAGACAATTTAAATGAACCTACCTTTGCAAATAACGGTTTTAGGTTCTGGAACTTCTCAAGGAGTACCTGTGATTGCTTGTAGTTGTAAGGTATGTACTTCTAATAATCACAATGATAAACGTTTAAGATGTTCTATCTTAATTTCATACAATAATGAAAATTTTGTAATTGATACTGGTCCTGATTTCCGTTACCAAATGTTACGAGAAAATGTTCAAACGCTAAGGGCAGTGTTATTTACACACGAACACAAAGATCATATCAGTGGTTTAGATGATGTTAGGGCTTTCAATTTCAAAGAGGAACGTGATATGGAAGTGTATTGTTCGGAAAGAGTTGAAATAGCTTTACGTAGAGAGTTTCATTATGTTTTTGATGAAGATAAATATCCTGGAGTTCCATTAATTAAGTTACATACAATAAATAAAGAAAAGTTTATTTTACCAGGTGATTTAATGGTTCAACCAATCGAGGTAATGCATTATAAAATGCCGGTGTTAGCTTATCGAATTAATGATTTTGCATACATTACGGATGCCAAAACAATTTCAATAGAAGAAAAAGAAAAGTTGAAAGGTGTAAAAGTGTTAATCGTGAATGCTTTGCGTTTGGAAGAACACATTTCTCATTTTAATTTAACGGAAGCGCTTGCATTGATTGAAGAGATAAATCCAGAAAAAGCATATTTAACGCATATTTCACACTTGTTTGGAACACATAATGACATCCAAGACTTATGTCCTCCAAATGTTTACCCAGCATATGACGGACTCAAAATAGTGTTGTAACACGTTTTTTCTTTCTATATTTGTAACCAAAGCAAAATAAAATGGCAAATAATTTATTAAAAGGTAAAAGAGGTATTATTTTCGGAGCATTGAACGAACAATCAATTGCTTGGAAGGTTGCTGAAAGAGCGCACGAAGAAGGTGCTCAATTCGTTTTGACTAACGCACCAATCGCAATGCGTATGGGTGAAATTAATAATTTGGCTGAAAAGACTGGTGCAACTGTTATTCCAGCGGATGCAACAAGTGTTGAAGATTTAGAGAATTTATTCGTACAAGCGCAAGAAATTTTGGGCGGTAAAATAGATTTTGTACTTCATTCGATCGGAATGTCTCCAAACGTTCGTAAAGGAAAGCATTACACTGAAAATGATTATAAATTCTATAATCAAACGATGGATGTTTCCGCAATTTCTTTACACAAAACTTTGGCTACAGCACATAAATTAGATGCGTTGAATGAGTGGGGTTCAGTTGTTGCGTTGACATATATCGCTGCACAACGTATATTCCCAGATTATAATGACATGGCAGATGCTAAATCGTTGTTAGAATCAATTACACGTTCGTTTGGTTACCATTATGGTATTAAAAAGAAAGTTCGTGTAAATACAATTTCTCAATCACCTACAATGACAACTGCTGGACAGGGTATTAAAGGATTCTATGAATTCATTAACTTCTCAGAACAAATGTCTCCACTAGGAAATGCATCTGCATTAGCATGTGCTGATTACTGTGTCTCTATGTTCTCTGACTTAACACGTTATGTGACAATGCAAAACCTATTCCATGACGGAGGTTTCTCTAACACTGGTGTAACTCAACAAGTAATTGAAAAATTTGGAGAATAATTAATACTTAATGTAAATAAAAAAGAGGTTGTCTATCAAGACAACCTCTTTTTTATTTAGGTGTTTGTCTAGTCCTGAAATAGCGATACATAATTTTTATCGTTATGGAAAAAGCAGAAAAAGTCGTTTATGAAAAACGCACCCAAAGTGATTACTCAATGAGTTTCAAACTCCAAGTCGTTCAAGAAATAGAACACATGGAGATATCAGTAA
>CANGOF010000007.1 GCA_947455515.1 Flavobacteriia bacterium | reverse complement strand
CAAAAATACGCGTTATATTTATCTCCTGGGTCAGTTAAATGTGCGTATGCATACCCGTAATCTATCGTGTTTTTTTCCGGTTTCCAATATACCGAATCAAGGGTGGTCGGTTCCACGATGGATGTGGAAGCATTGTATTTTTTTCCTTTATAACTTATTTCTATCGTGTAAGTTTTACCAGCCTTTCCAAAAAAATCTTGGTTAAGTGTCGAGTATGCACAAATATGAAACTTAGACATAAGGGAAGGAGGAATTCCGAATAGCGCATAACCAATATCTTGGAATTCTTTTGGTATTTCATCCGAGCAAATAGTTTGAAGTGTGTCGGTTAGTGTACCATCCGAAATTATAATAGTTGCATCCGAAATAAAATCTCCAAAAATTGCTTCTTGTGAATTATCACCAAAAATATCTTTTGTCGTACTGAGGAAAATGATAGGTGGTAATCCAGTTTCAATTTTACCGTCGATCACTATTTTTTCATCATAGGAAGGAAGTTTCACAGTGACCTCTTTTTGACAAGCGGTCATTCCTAAAATTAGAAGTACAAAGCAACAAAGGATGTGGTTATATTTCATGATTTAGAAAGAAAAGTTCCAAGTTACACTAGGAATTATAGGGAATAAAGAAACTTGTTTAACACGCAAGCTGAAATTTCCTTGTACCAGTTTTCCATTCCCTTGTAAAAATAAGAAAAAAGGATTCGCATGGTTGTAGACATTGTACACGGAAAAGCTCCAATTACTTCGAAAACGTTTTTTTGTATCGACATAGTCGTCTAGGTCAGAGTTATAGATTTTTTTTGTTGGTGAATCGAAACGTGTAGCACTAACATCTAATCGATGGTAAGAAGGCATACGCGTTGAATTTCTTGCGTTGTAGTCAAATAGTAAGTTTTGATCGTGCAGATACCAAGAAGAAGGTAGGGTAAGTGTATTACCAGTCGCATAAACAAATACTGCCCCGAAGGTCCATTTTTCGTTTAATTCATAGGAACCAACGATACATAAATCATGTCGTCTATCGTATTTTGCAGGGAAGGGTGTTGCTTGGATGTCTGGAAAAAAGCGTTCTGTTTTTGCTAAGGTATATCCAATCCAACCATTGAATTTACCCACGTTTTTACGAATGAAAAATTCAATTCCATAACTTTTTCCTGTTCCGAAAACTAATAGATTATCAATGTTGTCAGTGAAATTATCTTGAGGTAGGGCTCCCGGTTTATATTCGATCAGGTTTTTCATACCCTTGTAGTAGGCTTCCACGGATATTTCCACTTTGTCCTTGAGAATGTTTTTGTAATAGCCTATGGAAATTTGATAACCCGATTGAGGTTTTGCAACATCCGTACTTGGTAACCAGATATCGGTAGGAAGAGATAATGTACTTAAGGAGGTTAAATGGATGTATTGGTAGTTAAACGCATAGCCGAACTTAAGAGAGCTTTTGTCTTTGAATAAATAACGAGAGGAAATTCTAGGTTCCAATCCACCAAAGGTTTTAATAGGTTTTCCATTTGCGTATTCTATGCTCGTCGCTTGGTTAGGTAATGTATTGTGTAAATGTCTTGTGAAAGGTCCTACGAATTGATACATCGAGTACCTTAAACCAAGATTAACTTTCCATTTATCTGTAATTTCATATTCGTCATTGACAAAAAATGCGGTTTCGTGGCTACGTAATTTTTGAGGTGCTTGCGTATTGAATGGAGTTTCACCTTGTTCTACGGATAGACTCGAAGGTAAGAAGGTGTGAAAAATATAATCCAACCCATACTTGATTTTATGTTTGTTCCATTTGGATGAGGTAAATTCAATTTTTTCTCCAAGGTCATGTATTTCAGAGTTTAACGCTATCGAAAAAACATCTTGTTTAGAGCCAAATCCAAAGGAATAATTGGTAGTATAACTCGTAGCATTCATTACTAAATAGGGAGAAAATTGGTGGTTCCAACGTAATGCTGCTAATTTGTTTCCCCAAGGAATCTCTACATTAAATCCTTCTGTTTTATTACTAAAAGTAAATTTATCAATGCCTAAATACGAACTAAAAAACAGTTTATCTTTCTTTCCTAAGGTGTAATTTGCTTTACAATTTAAATCATAAAAGAAGTAGGCTGATCCATTGAAAGGAGAGGTAGAAGAAATAAACGGCTTCATTAATACATCCACATAGGTTCTACGACTAGCAATCATAAATGCTCCTTTTCCTTTATTTAATGGGCCATCTATAGTAAGTCGTGAGGAGATTAAACCAATACCACCTTTTACATTTACTTTTTGTGGGTCACCATCATTTGTCTTTATTTCTAGTACGGAAGACATACGACCACCATAATTGGCTGGCATACCACCTTTGATTAGATTTCCGCTTTTGACGGCATCGGAGTTAAAGACAGAGAAAAATCCAAAGAGGTGAGAGGCGTTATAGACAGGGACTTCATCTACTAATACTAAATTTTGGTCGGGACCACCACCCCTTACATAAAATCCTTGTCCTCCTTCACTAACAGAAGAAACGCCTGGTAGAAGCTGAATCGTTTTTAAGATATCGACCTCTCCCATAAAAGCGGGTAGGGTTTTAATCTTTTTCATTTCGAGTTCAATTTGTCCCATGTTTGGGTCTGTAACCTGATTTCGCTTTTTGATATGCACTTCAGCAGCCTCCAATTCTTTGTTTTTTTCTTCTAACTCTATTTCCAAGTTTTTATTCTCCTGCAAGGAAATGGTTTTTGTAATGGATTTATATCCGATACATCGAATGTCTAATTGATATACACCTGGAGGTAAAGAAAAAAAGAAGTAACCACTTGAATCCGTAATTTCAGTGGTTTTCGGAGTAAGGATGGTTAATTTAACATCCGGTAAGGTTACATGTGTCGATTTGTCTTGAACGGAGCCAGAAAGCGTGTAGTTAGTTTGACCGTAACTTACAAGGGAAGTAATAAAGCATAGAAGCAATACACAGAAACTATTTTGGTATTGCTTACTAGTCATTAACGTGACCCGAAAATCGTACTACCAACTCTAACCATGGTACTTCCTTCTTCCATGGCAATTTTATAATCACCACTCATTCCCATTGAAAGTTCTTTAAATTCAGGGTTAAACTTGAAGTAATGACTTTTTATTAATTGGAAATAATTATGCAATGTTTGAAATTCCTCTCTAACATTTTCTTCCTTTTCCGTAAAGGATGCCATTCCCATTACGCCATGAATCGCTACATTTTGAAGTTCTACAAATTCCTTCGTGTCTAACATTTCTTGTGCTTCTTCAAACGAAAAACCAAATTTGGTATCTTCTTGAGCGATATGAAATTGAAGTAGGCATGGGATGATGCGATTACATTTTTTTGCTTCTTTATTGATTTCTTGAAGTAGTTTAAAACTATCAACTGCATGAATCAAATGTACAAATGGAGCGATGTATTTGACTTTGTTGCTTTGTAAATGACCGATTAAATGCCATTCAATATCTTTTGGTAGCGTTTCGAATTTATCTACTAATTCTTGCACTTTATTTTCACCAAATGCACGTTGACCTGCATCGTATAGTGTTTGGATATCAGAAGCAGGTTTTGTTTTAGAAACAGCAATTAATTCGACTCCTTCTACTAAACTTGCTTTGATTTTATTTAAATTTTCTACAATCATTTTTCAATTTCATAAATGGTAAGTCCACTTCTAAGTTTAGGTTCTACCCAAGTCGATTTTGGAGGCATAATCAGTTGATTGTCTGCCACTTTTTTTACTTGGTCTATTGTGACTGGGTAAAGAACAAATCCAACCTTTGCTTTCCCTTGCGTTATCGGAGCAGAAATTGCATCGAGACCTAAATTTCCAGGGATGAAACGGATGGAAGCGTTGCTCTTTAAGTCTTCAATACCAAGAACAGGTGTTAAAATTGTTTGAGTTAAAATCTCTGGGTCTAAACAAGCAACGGGATCCGTCGTAGCATATAATTCTGGTTTAACGATAAGCAAATACCAAGTTCCACTAAGGTTCATAGTGATGTGGTGTTCTTGTTCTGGTTTACTTGCTTTTTCGAGTAAGGTAACCGTGAAATTTTCTTTTAATTTTTCAAGAAAAGCATAATCGCTTAAGTCATTTAAGTGATCTACTAAACGATTAAATTCACGAATGTTTAACCTTTTTTCATCCATGAAAAACGCTAAAAAATAGTCGCTCGATTCGTTGTTTTCTCCTTTTAAACTGCGTCGTTTAGAAAGACCAGCGCTAGAAGCACTTCGGTGGTGACCATCAGCGATGTATGTCGCGTCCATTTTGGAAAATTCTGCTTTGACCAATTGTTCTTCTTCGGACGATAAAATCCAGAGTTCATGTTTGGTTCGATCGGTTGTTGAGAATTCGT
Source organism: Flavobacteriia bacterium (assembly GCA_947455515.1). GTDB lineage: Bacteria > Bacteroidota > Bacteroidia > Flavobacteriales_D > Crocinitomicaceae > CANHVK01. Next base: position 48,814 of record CANGOF010000007.1, on the reverse strand, counting down.
ATTCCGGTCTTTCCGCACTTATTTTTGCGTATGATTCTTCCAATGTTTCATTACTTGGATAGGAGAGAAGAACAGGTTCCGCGTTGTATCCAACTAAGTCCAAGTAATCGGTGAACATTGCTTCACGAGAAGTCAATGTTGCTTCGTGTTTTTTGATTTTATCTTTTTCGTATTCATCCACACTTGCACCACCAATAATTCCAAGAAAAACATGGGTTGGTGTAGATTGTTGGTATAGGTATAGATGAGGTGTTTCGTCTTGAAAAACGATGTTTTCATCTAGAAATTCATGGTATTTATTTCTAACTAATTCGAAACGTTCTTTTGAATTCGGATTGGTTTGTGGTATTTGTTTGTCAAATTCAGGGTGAATAATTCGAATAAAGGAATATGGATTGGATTCCAATTTAGCTTGTAATACCGATTTAGAATAGGTAGATACAGGTCGAGTTACCACTAAGTGTGCTTTGTCTCTGGTTGGTCTAATTGCCCTGAAAGAATGGAGTTTTGTCATACGTTTATCTTGTGATACGAATGTAATAAAAAAGATTGAAAATTACTTAGAAATTAGTGTTGATTTGAGTTGTTGAAACTATTTTAATCTGAGCAGAATTAACTTGGTTTTAAGTTAGAAATTCTTTTAATTTTACATTAGATTAAAAGAGAAAATTAACATGAACCCTACAAATAACTTGCAAATATCCCTAGAACTAAAATCCAAACTTTCCGAATTAGGTTTTCAGAAAACCTTTGAAGAAAACGAAGTCATTTTGCGTGAAAGTTCCTACATCAAAGCGATTCCAATAGTTTTATCTGGAAGTTTGCGTGTGATGCGAACAGAAGAGGACGGACGTGAGATTTTACTGTATTATATTAAAGCTGGCGAGAGTTGTATTATGTCATTTTTAGGTGGAATACACGATGATACAAGTAAAATTAACGCAGTAGCAGAAGAAAAAACAGAGTTATTATTGATCCCGATCGATAAAATTTCATTGCTTGTTAAAGATTTTCCAGAATGGTTGGATTACATTTTCAAATTATACCATAAGCGTTTTGAGGAATTGTTGGATGTCGTGGATGCAATCGCCTTTAAAAAATTAGACGAACGCATTTTGGATTTTATTAAAAACAAAGCAAAACTTTCGAACTCGAATGTTATAAATCTTACCCATGAACAAATTGCAAATGAATTAGGTTCGGCGAGAGTGGTTGTTTCTCGTTTGTTAAAACAGCTTGAATCCGAAGGGGTTGTGGAGTTAGGTAGAAATAAAATTACCTTGTGTAACTAATGTTGCTGAACACAAGAAGTAAAAGCTTCACCTTTGTATTATAAATCATTTAAAAAAGTAGATTATGAAAAATATGGGGAAAGCAGATAAAATAATACGATTGCTAATTGCAGTAGTCCTTACGGTATTATTTTTAAATCATGTAATTACAGGAGTATTCGGAATTGTATTAGTGATTCTGGCAGCAGTTTTTGTTTTAACAAGTTTCATTGGAACATGTCCGTTGTACTTACCATTCAAAATAAATACAAATAAAAAATAATCAAATCATGGAAATTAAAGCATTATTGAAAGAAAACAAAGGAACGATTGTAGATGTTAGATCAATCGATGAGTATAGAGGAGGTCACGTTGTAGGGTCGTTGAATATTCCTTTACAAGAAATACCAGAAAGGGTTGAAGAATTAAAAGCGTTGGAGCAACCTCTTATTTTATGCTGTGCATCTGGAAATCGTAGTGGTCAAGCAGAACGTTATTTGTCACAACTTGGGATGACATGCTACAATGGTGGAAGTTGGTTGGATGTGAATTTTCATAAATCAAATTAATTGACGATGTTGAAAGCAATCAAAAACGCACTTGGTTTAGGACCAAAATTAGATTATAAGGAAGCACTAAAAAAAGGAGCAATCATCGTTGATGTTCGTTCAAAAGGTGAGTTTTCAGGAGGACATATACCAGGTTCTGTAAATATACCTGTAGAAAGTTTGATGGGAAATTTGAATAAATTGAACAATAAAAACCAAACGATTATTACTTGTTGTGCTTCGGGAATGCGCAGTGGTTCTGCAAAAATGATGTTAAAAGGAAAAGGGTATACCGATGTGCATAATGGAGGTTCCTGGTTTTCTTTAGGTAAAAAAATAATGTAATTATGTTAAAATTAGTAAGCTCATTATTATTTGCAACGCTTGTATTGATAGGTTGTTCTATTGGACAAGGTGCGTCTAAAACGGATTTGACTCCCACTGAATTTTCAAATCAATTAAAGGAAACAGAAAATCCAATGATTATGGATGTTCGCACACCTGGAGAATTCTTAGAAGGACACATTCAAAACGCGGTGAATATCGATTGGAATGGAGCGAATTTTGATGCTCAAATTTCCAAGATAGATAAATCAACACCTTTGTTTATGTATTGTTTGAGTGGTGGTAGAAGTTCGTCAGCTGCAAGTCATCTTCGCGAAGTAGGATTTAAGAATGTTCTTGAATTAGATGGAGGAATGATGGCATGGAGGAGTGCAGGTTTACCTGAAACGACAGACACGAAAGTGGTTAAATCAACAGGAATGTCGGTTGCTGACTTTGAAAAATTACTTCAATCGGATAAAGTTGTTTTAGTTGATTTTTATGCAGAATGGTGTGGTCCATGTAAGAAAATGAAACCATCGATTGAAGCAATAGAAAAAGAAATGGCTGCTAAAGTAACAGTGATTCGTATTGATGTGGACAAGCATGTTGATTTAGTGAAATCCTTTGGAATTCAAGAGATACCAATTTTAAGGGTGTATAAGCAAGGGAAAGTTACTTGGGAACAGAAGGGATTTGTGGAGAAAGAATTGATTGTGAAAAACTTATAAAAAAAAGGTTGTCGATTGACAACCTTTTTTGTTGTAGCTAAAACTTTTCTATCGCCCCCAAACCAAACAGAGCATAATCATATTTTGCTGGATCTACAGGGTCAAAACTGCGTAAATGTCCCATTAATTCTTCTAAGGCTTTACCATCGGTTTGTGTTCTTGTGATTAATCCTAATTTTCTGGAAATGTTTGCGGTATGTACGTCTAAAGGGATGGATAATTCGCTTGCAGGTATGCTCTTCCAAATTCCAAAATCAACATTATTTGCATCTTTTCGGATCATCCATCGAAGGTACATTTGAATCCTCTTCGCCGCGGAACCTTTTTCAGGGTTGGATAAGTGTTTCTCTGATCTTGCTTCGTGTGGCGTTTCTAAAAAACGTTTTCTGAATTGGATGATTCTACCTGTTGTGCCGAAAACGCTTGGGTGTGGGGTGAACGCTTGTTCCATTCCTTCCTTCTTATAAATGTTTTGTAAAGAGCGAAAGAAGAAATCTAAATCAGTGGTGTTAAATGTTCGGTGGACAAACGATATTTCGGCAAGTTTTTCGGTTTGATAATTTAGAATGTACTCATGAGGGTCATTTCCCATGATGTTCACTAATTTCTTAGCACTAGTAATGATTGATCTTCGATTCCCCCAGGCAATGGTAGCAACTAAAAAACCGACAATTTCGATGTCTTCTTTTTTTGTGAATTGATGAACAATAGAAATTGGATCGTCTGCAATGAAGTTAGAAGTATTGAATTCTGTAACTTTTAAATCTAAAAAGTCTTTTAATTCTATTAGGTCTAATGTATTCATTGATTTTTTAACCATTTAGAAATTAAGAAGTTGACATTTAATTTTTTGTGAAAGATACATTTAGTTCGCTTTGCTCAATAAATCTAAATCATAAATTTTAATTTATAATTCAAAAGAACCATCTTTCATTAGCAACTTGCGATCTGTCATATCTGCTAATAATTCATTATGTGTTACGATAACAAAGGTTTGATTGAAACGATCTCTTAAGTCAAAGAATAAACGGTGTAGTTCTTCGGAGTTTTTAGAGTCAAGATTTCCAGAAGGTTCGTCTGCAAAAATGACTTTAGGTTTGTTTATTAGCGATCGAGCTACCGCAACACGTTGTTGTTCCCCTCCTGATAATTCGGATGGTTTGTGTTCTGCTCGGTGTTGAACCCCTAATAATTCAAACAATTCCATCGCATTTTTTTTAGCTTCCATTTGCGAAGTACCATGAATTAAAGTAGGTAAAATTGCGTTCTCTAAAGCGGTAAACTCGGGAAGTAATTGATGAAATTGAAAGATGAATCCAATGTTTTGATTTCTAAAGGCAGCTAATTTCTTTTGAGAAAGTTGAAAAGGATTAATTCCGTCGATGGTTAATATTCCGGATTGAGGTGTTTCTAGCGTACCTAAAATTTGTAAAAGTGTTGTTTTACCAGCACCGGATGATCCAACAATAGAAACAATTTCTCCTTGTTTAACTTCTAAGTTTACTCCATTTAATACATGCAATTCACCATATTGGTGAGAAATACCTTTAGCGATCAGCATTATTTTCCTCGCATGATTAATGAATGTCCCATTTTGTCACGTTTCGTACGTAAATAGGATTCATTATGGATATTACTTTCGATTTCAATCGCTACATTTTCAATGATTTCTAGGCCGTAACCAACTAGTCCAGTTCGTTTAGTTGGGTTGTTAGATAGTAAACGCATTTTATTTACACCAAGTTTACGTAAAATTTGAGCTCCGATTCCATAATCACGTTCATCTCCTTTAAAACCTAATTGAAGATTTGCTTCTACGGTATCCAAACCTTCTTCTTGTAATTTGTATGCTTTTAGTTTGTTTATCAAGCCTATACCGCGACCTTCTTGATTCATATATACGATTACACCTTTCCCTTCTTTTTCGATAAGTTCCATCGCTTTTTCAAGTTGAGGACCACAATCGCAACGACAAGAACCAAAGACATCTCCTGTAATACAAGAAGAGTGAACACGTACTAAAATTGCCTCATCCTCTTTCCAAGTACCTTTTACTAAAGCTAAATGTTCTTGGTTAGTATTTTTAACTTGAAAAGCATGTAATCTAAATTCACCTGCTTCCGTCGGCATTTCTACAGAAACAACTTCATCAATAAGCGTATCGTGTTTTAGTCGGTATTCAATTAAATCTGCAATCGAAATGATTTTTAGATCAAATTTTTCTGCAATAACCATTAATTCTGGCAAACGAGCCATGGTTCCATCCTCGTTTAAGATTTCTACTATGATACCAGCTGGTTCAAATCCTGCTAATTTAGCAAGGTCAATAGCAGCTTCCGTATGTCCAGCACGACGTAAAACTCCTTCTTTCTTTGCTCGTAAAGGGAAAATATGTCCAGGTTTTCCTAAATCGTTTGGGTCTAAATTTGGGTCAATTAAAGCTAAAATAGTTTTTGAACGATCTTGTGCTGAAATTCCAGTAGTACAACCATGTCCGTTTAAGTCTACTGAAACCGTAAAAGGGGTTTCATATGCAGCAGAGTTTGTTTGTACCATTAAATTCAATCCCAATTTATCACAGTGATCTTCCATTAATGGAGCACAAATTAAACCACGACCATGGGTTGCCATAAAATTGATTAACTCTGGTGTTGCGTTTCGTGCAGCGGTTAAAAAATCACCTTCATTCTCTCTATCTTCATCATCAACAACAATTACTACTTTTCCAGCTTTAATGTCTTCTATCGCTTCTTCAATTGTATTTAGTGTCTTAGCCATCGTTCATCTATTTGAATGTAAATTTAAGGAATTATTTTGTTTAATTTTTTTGTTTTTTTTTGAAAAAATTAAAAATTTGATTAGTTTTACGTCAATAACGTTTAAATAATAGTCAAATGATAGGTTCTAATATAAAAATGCTTCGTAAAAGGAAGGGGAAATCACAAGAAGAAGTTTCGAGTGAACTTGGATTAACTCGTTCAAGTTATAGTGGTTATGAAAATGGAGTAGCGGAACCAAGCATTGATACATTGATTTTATTGTGTGATTTTTTCATGATTAGTTTGGACGTGCTATTGCGTAAGGACTTTGGGAAATTAAGTGAACGTGAGTGGGAAGAAATTGATAAAGGAATTACAAAAGACATTAAAGGTTCAAATTTACGCGTATTAACGAGTATGGTGGATTCGGAGAATAATGAATTGATTGAAATGATTCCGGTGAAAGCGAGTGCAGGTTATACTTCAGGATATGCTGATGCAGATTATTTAAAGGCACTTCCAACCTTTAATTTACCTTTTCTTTCTAGAGAAAAAAAATACCGTTCTTTTCCTATACAAGGAGATAGTATGCCTCCTGTTAGTCAAGGTTCTCAGGTAGTTGCTGAGTTTATTCAAAACTGGACAAGTATTAAAAATGGAACGCCATGTATTATCGTGACCCAAGATGATGGCATTGTTTTTAAAATAGTATATAATCATATTAATGAAAATCAATCCTTACAATTATGCTCAACCAATCCATTCTATAAACCTTATTTTATTCATGTCAACAAAGTAATTGAAGTTTGGAAGTTTGTTAATTATATTGCCACGGATTTACCGGATCTTCGTTTTGATGATAATCAATTACGTAAATCTTTGGTAGATTTGCAAAAAGAAGTGTCTGAAATCAAAAATGTTTTGACACGAAATTAAAACAGAATATAAATGGAAATTGGACAAGAAATTAACACGAATTTTGTTTCTTCAAGAGTAAAAGCAATTGTTAATATTCGACATACAAACAATTGGATTTCTAGTTTACAAAATAAATACATGTCTAAGCATGAGTTGAGTATGCCTCAATTTAATATTCTTCGAATTCTACGCGGTGCAAAATCGAAATTAAGTGTTAATACTGTGAAAGAAAGGATGATTGAAAAATCTCCTAATACAACGCGATTAATGGATAAATTAGTGGAGAAAAAATTCATAGAACGTTTTAGAAATGAGAAAGATAAACGAATTGTAGAATTGAAGATTACTAAAAAAGGATTAGACCTATTGGAGATTATCGATGTTGATTTTGAAAAAGAATTACTTTTTGTAAATAAATTAAGTGAGGAAGAGTCTGAAATATTAAGCAATCTATTAGATAAAATTAGAAGTTAAAGTGATTAAAAATCAACAACTTCATCTGCCCAATCTTTTAGTTTTTCTCTGTGTCCTACGATTAAAATTATCTTGTCTTTTTTGATTTTTGCAATCGTATCCATAATATGCACTTCATTTCGAGCGTCCAAGGAACTAGTTATCTCGTCTAAAAGTAAAATAGATGTGTTTCTAATCAATGCTCGAGCAATCGCTATTCGTTGTTTTTCGCCACCGGATAGCATTGTGGCATTTTCATCTATTATAGTGTTTATTCCTTCTGGAAGATTTGCGATTTTTTCTTCTAATCCAGCAAATTTAATTGCAAGATTAATTTCGTTTAAAGCGAAGTTTCTACCTAAAGAAATATTATCTAAAATAGTACCTTGGAATAAAATTGTTTCTTGAAGTACATAGCTAATATTTTCTTGAATTTGTGAAGTGTAATTAGCGTTAGTGCTATTTCCATTTACTCTGATTTCTCCTGAATTAGGAAGAATTAATCCGGAAATTATATCTAAGGTTGTTGTTTTACCTTTCCCACTTGGACCAAAAAATAAATAAATTTTTCCCTTCTCAAAAATGTAGTTCCGATTTTGAATGATTGTAGTTGAACCGTAGCTAAAATCGATGTTTTTCAGCTCAATTCTGTCTATTTTGATGGGGGCTTCTGTTTCATTTTTTAAGTTATTTTCTTTAGGTGTAGTTTGACTTAAAGTGTTTGCAAACATTTGAAATGATGGCAATAGATTAAAGTACTGTCCTAACGATTTAATTAAACTTTGTAGATGCCCTATTACTTTAAAAAGTAAAACTAACATAACTAACAAGCCACCTATTTTTAATAGATGAAAGTGTATGCTTAGATATATGATTAGAACGATGACAAGTGCGCCAGTTGTTATAAAGAAAAAATCACTTATTCCTTCTAATTTGGCTGTTTTAACTTCATTAGTGTATAATTCTTCTTGTGTTTTCTTGTATTTTGTATAGCGTTCATTTTCTAAGTTGTGAATTTTTAAAAGTTTGATTGCTTTAAATGTCTCTGATAAAAATTTTTGAATGTATTCAGAGAAATAAAGACGATTATATCCGAGATTAATATTTTTTGAAACAATTCTCTTTTGAACGAAATAGATGAATGCCAAAGCAAAAAAGGTGGTTATTGTAATTTGCCAAGATAGCCAAAAAGACATCGCTAATTGAATGATGATTAGTAGTATGGTTTGAATTATACGAAAAGTTGCTAAGGTTAGTGATCGTATGTTTAAGGTTTCAGTATGAAAAAGTATGTTTAGTTTAGATGGTGCTTGATTTGTGTAAAAACTCCATGGCGAATGAAGTATTTTTTCAAGTGCAGTTTCTGTAAAGTTTTTAGAGAAATAAACCACTAATCTCCCTGATTCATAAGTATAAAGGGATTTAAAAATGCCATAAAAAAATAAAATACAAAAATAAAACACTAATATCCATTCAATAGAACCATTCCAGCCTAATGAATACAACGTTTTTGCAACGATAGAGTTCTTTGAACCCGATTGATAGGTTTCAAGTAGTGGTATAATAATCACAACTCCTAAGGCTTGGAAAAAAGAGTTTAATACACCAAAAAGGATTATAGTAATAAAACGTATTTTGGTTACAGTATAGAGTTGAGTAATAAAATCGCCTACTTGATAAAATCTATTTTTTTTCATTTTCCTGTGCTCTTCTTCTGTCTAAAGATGCTTTAAGTGTTGCTAAATATTCTTCCCGTTGTTTGTCTTTATTGATTATTCCCATGTTATTCCCATGAATTCTTCGTTCACAAATTACATTTTCAATTTCAAGTATCGATAATTTGGCATCTTTTACTCGTCCAAACCAATCTATAAAATTATGAAGTTTACTATCTGTAGAGAATCCTCCGATACGTTCAAAAACGGTTTTTCTATATAATCCTCCTGAAAGATAAACTGCTTTTACGTAATCTAAAAGTTCTTCCTTTTCTTTTCCTTTTTCATCCATAATCATTTTGAATCGTGTAGAACGACCAAAGACCATGTCCAAAGCTGGATTGTTTTGTAAATGATTTAGTTGGATTTCTAACTTGTCTAGTTTCCATCGGTCATCGGCATCTAAAAAACCAATGTAATCCCCAGTAGCTTTGGATAAACCAATATTCAATGTTTTTTTTAAACCTTGATTTTCTTGTTGATAAAGTTCAATTTGCGGATATTTCTTAACAATTTCAGCGCCTTTATCCGTTGAACCATCATCTATAACAATGATTTGATCAATCTTATAAGTTTGATGTAACAAACTTAGTAATGCTTCATCAATGTATTTTTCAGTGTTGTAGAGAGGGACGATTACCGATATAAAAGGTGTATTCATAATTTTTTTGTAATTATCGTTTACCAATATAATCAATTAGTTTTCCGTGAGGTACATAAACACTGTTTTTTTCTCGTTCAATTTTTAATTTAAATAATAATAAACGATAAAAATGTCCTTTTTCTCTTATTTTTGAAGTAATGCTTTCAGCGTGTTTTCTATAGTTTAAAACGATTGTATCTATTCTATCTTTTACTATGTTATTTTCCCATGCTCTTGTATACCAGTCAATATCTTCACTACAAATTAATTTTTCATTGAAGTTTCCAATAATTTCAAAAACTTCTCTACGCATCATACAGCTCCCGAAGTTACTCATAAAATAAGATTCAGGGGAAAAATCAAATCTGTTCGAATGTTGAATCGATTTAAACTCTCTAATTTTACCTTCTATGATTTGTGTGCCAGGATGATTATCTAAGTAGTCAGATAAAACCTCTAAACTTCCTTCCTCCCAAAAATCATCGCTATCAATAAAAATGACATAGTCGCCTTTAGCATGTTTAACTCCTAAATTTCTGGCACTAGCAGGACCGCCATTTTCTTTGAAAATATAATTAATATCATCAAACTGTTGAACAAGTTGAGCACTAGTATCTGTAGAACCGTCATCAACAACTATAATCTCATACGATGGTATATTTTGTTTCCTAATTTTAGTAATAGTGTCTATAATAAACGATTCTCTATTATATAAGGGAATAATAATACTAATCTTTACCAGAGAATTCAATATAGTTTGATTTGTAAGTTGTTTTTAAAATTAAGTTTCTTTCTTTGTAAAATTAACAATAAGCATTGGAATCGATGGAGTTAGTTCATTCAAAAATGGAGGATTGGGAGCAGAAACGTTTAAAAGAGAATGTTTTTAAAAGATTAAAACGTAAACGCATTTTATCCTTTTTCTTAACGCTATTCATTTTTATACCCTTGTTTAGTTTGTTGATAAAGTGGAACATGTTACCTTTCATTTTTGAAAAAACGAGTTTGTACTATAATTGGTTGTTGCCATTTTTACTTTTTATTGGTTTCAGAATTGTGGTGAAACACTTGAGAATGAGAATGGATGTTTATTATGGGACGAAAAAAATGATACATTCTGAAATAATCCAAGTTTTTTCATTTTTCACCTACAAAATTGTACTAATTAAGAAAATGAGAGTTCTTGTTTTAAACTCCATTCAGCCTTATTTTTTGAGTATTAAAAAAGGCCAGAAAATAATTTTAAAAATTTCAAAAACCGATCAACTAATTGATTTAAATGTAATAGATGAAAATGAAATTATTAAAGGAGAAACGAAATTGCTTGATTACTCAGATATACTTGTAAATAAAAGGGAGTTAGAAGAAAAAGGGTTTCTAACATTACCTAATGTTTATTCAATACAAGAAATTCAATCTATCCTTAATTGCATGAAGGAACAAGAGTTTAAAATGGCTCCATCCATCAAAAAAAGCAGTTTGATTTTGTATAAATCATTCTTTAAAAAGAATTTGGAGGTGAAGAAACTAGTGATGAATTCAAATTTGCAATCGATTGTTCATCAACTTTTTGGAGATGATTACTTTGTCGTTAATTCAATGTACTTTGATAAGCCAGGTCGTTCCGCTTGGGGTGTAGCGTATCATCAAGACCGACAAATAATTGTAAAGGAAAAGAAAGATGTAGAAGGATTTAATGAATGGTTTAATGAGTTTGATTTGCTTACAGTAAGAGCAACGAATGAAATTCTTCAACATATTTTTACAATACGGATACATATAGACGAAACGAACAAAGAAAACGGATCACTTCAGGTGATTGAATCCTCGCATAAGCATGGAATTTTTGATCCGAGTTTAATTGATAAATCCAAAGAAGTAAACTGTGATGTTCCAAAAGGGGGAGTGATGATTATGAGTCCCTTAGTAATGCATCAGTCGCTTTCGAGTTTTTCCGATACTAAACGTAGGGTAATCCATTTTGATATTACCAATGTTTCTCTGCCAGGTGGTTTACAATGGGGTGAAAAAGAGGACTTACTTGTTTCTCGTAATTGAATCGATTAGCGACTATCGTTTACAAGGAGTCAATTATTTCTTTTACTTTCAAAGAAATATCATCTAAATCAGACCCAATATTTAATTCGTAATTAGGTAACGTACGGGTTAGTTTTGCAAGGGAATTTAATTGATTAAGATTATTTATTTTAAGCTGAATCAAGGTGCTCGGAGCTAGTGCTCTCAGCGATTCTGCTGCAGATATTCTGTGGTAACTTGCTTTACTTTCTGAAGTGATGTTTGGTACAATTATCGCTTTAATCTCCGCACTACTTCGGATTTTATCTTTGAAAAGAGGGTATAAGAAGAGTAATGGTTTATTGTTTTTGTCTAAAATTCCTTGTTTATATTCCCCTTGAATTTTATTAAAACGCTCGATATGCTTGTTTTTTAATTTCCCAGTATTAAACAAAGAATAGGCGATAGGATTTTCTCCATTCCAATCTACTAATACATAGTCGTCACTTAAATAATTTAATCCACCTATTAGACATTGTACGGAGGTCGAGGATTTACCTTTTCCACTTCTACCTACAATTAAAACGGCTTTGTTGTCTATGCTCACACAACCAGCATGTAAAATATTCAGTTTTTGTTTACTTGCCCAAATTGCTATGATTTTAAAATAGGGGGAAGAAATAAAGGAATTATTCAATGTTGTAGCATCTTTTAAAATGCAAATAGCTTGGTTTGTTTGCTGATTAAATATATATAAGATAGACAGATTGTCATATTGACTAACAAAGTAATGCGCTAAATTAAATTGAACAAAACTATCTTCTACAAGGTCTGTCGGTGTCTCCCAAGGATGTGTAGGAAGATTTATGCCGCTTTCCTTTTCATCCCAAACAAAAATTTCAAGGGAAGTAACTTCCTGGATCGGTGATGAGATCTCAATGTGTTTTAGCGCTTGACAAGTAGTTTCTTGTAGAGTTTTACCGGCAGTATGAATAACAAGCTGTTTGTTTGCTAAAGAAAAATAAAAAGATGATTTGTCCTTTAACGTTTTACAAGCTTGATCAAAGTGTTCTAATGACTTTGTAAAAAAAATCTCAAGAGTTGCTAAGTTTTTGGATGCATTCGAATTATCTTCCATTTTTATTTAGTTGAATCATCCTCTGCTTTTTTGGGCCAACCAACTTGTGTATCTACATCATGAATTGGGTCAAACAACAATAAGTCCTGCATATCGGTATAGCATTCTAATAAAGGCTCATTGAATTCTTTGGAAAAGACATCTAACCATTCGTTGATAGTGGTTTCTGTATTAGTTTCTGATTTTATAATTAACTCATTTATAATTAATTCATTTAAAAAGCCTTCAAATAATTGGGTAGCTTTTTCTTTTTCCATTTGAAAATGAGTGCAAATTTTTGTGATGGAGGTTTCCAATGAATTACCTTCCGTAATTAATTTCCAAAATACAAATGCTGTTCCTCTTAAACTGAAATAGTTTCCAGTTTTTAAATTAATTGCTAAAACTTCGCTTTCAAAATATTCAGAGCTTACGTCAATTGAATTGATGGAGTAAAATGTCATTTTTTTAATTTTAAAACATAAAGATAATGTATAATTCATACATTTCTAATTTGTTGGTTATTTTTACAGATTGATTTAGGTAGTATTCCATGTCTGAAGAAATAGATTTACTCTTTTTTTTGGTAATCAATTTTTACAATTTTGAACTTATTTTTAGAGTATCATGAAAATTTCAAAAGAGTTACAATTAATCATTTATTTACTTCAAATTCATTTAGGGAAAAGAAATAATCAAGTAATTCTTGAGTCTGTTTCAAAGGTTGGTTCATGGAATCGTTTTGTTTCTTTAGTGATTCGTCATCGTTTGGTTGTAGTAATGTATACCTTATTGAAAGATTTGTCGATTGTATTACCGGAAGAAGAAGAGGAGCGTCTAAAACAACATTTCGAATTAGAAAGAAAAAAGAATTTTATTTTAAATGCATCACTTGTAAAATTAAATGAGGTTTTAGAAAAAGAATTAAAAGTACTCTGGTTTAAAGGGGTCGTTCAATCCCAACGAATGTATAACAATCCTTTGTTACGTAGTTATTCAGATTTGGATCTTTTTATTGATCAAAATGATTTACACCAAGTAGATCAATTACTTCGAAGTCAGGGTTATGTTCCATTCAATGATTGGACAAAATATTCTAAATCCCATTTTTCTAAATATTCAGAAATAATAAAAGAAATTGGATATGTAAATGAAAAAACGAAAGTATTTATTGATGTGCATTGGAACTTAGTATTCGCAAAACAACTTTTACCTTTTACCTTTTCTGAGATTTATCAAGATTCTATACAGGTTGATTTGCATGGTAAAAAGATCAGGACACTTAGTGATGAGTACAACTTTTTTTACTTAAACATTCACGGATGTTTTGATGGTTGGAAATCACTATCACAATTATTTGATGTGACAATGGCCAACGCAAAAAGTTCAGAAATAGCATCTAACTTTAAAGCATTTCTTAAATCTAATCGTTTGAGTGATACACTCTTTTTTGGCGTGGAATTGTCTGAATACTTGTTTAACAATCGAAATGAAACTTCGTTAAAATTGGAAGAGAATGTTTTATTATTAGAAGATGATAGTTTACTTAATAAAAACGAAAAACATTTTAGAATAAAACGTTTAATCCGTGTCAGTAGATTTCATGGTTCGTTTCGTTATAAATTGAAAACAGTTGAAGCAAATATATTTTACGGTGATAATCAAGATTTATGGAGACTTCCAAGACAATTGTTTTTCCTCTATTATGTTTCCATGCCATTTCGATGGTTAGGAAGAAAAATCCGTCGTAAAAAAACATTATCTTAGCAATCCAAAGTCACAACTATGTCTATAGAAGTAAAAAATCTTTCTAAGTTTTACGGCGAACAAGCTGCTGTAAACGATATTTCTTTTTCGATTAACAAAGGAGAGATCGTTGGTTTTTTAGGTCCAAATGGAGCAGGTAAATCTACTACTATGAAGATTTTAACTGGTTTTATTCCTGCATCATCTGGCGAAGTAAAAATCTGTGGAATGGAAGTAGATGTAGACTCCTTAGAGACGCGTAAAAAGATAGGGTATTTACCTGAAAATAACCCGTTGTACTTGGATATGTATGTGCGCGAATACTTGGAGTTTGTTGGGAAAATCTATAAAGTTCCAAACTTGAAAGCACGTATCGACGAGATGATTCAACAAGTTGGTTTGGAAGTGGAACAAAACAAAAAAATCGGGATGCTTTCCAAAGGCTATCGTCAACGTGTTGGTTTAGCGCAAGCAATCATTCACGATCCGGAGGTGTTGATTTTAGATGAGCCAACCACTGGATTAGATCCAAACCAATTGGTTGAAATTAGAGAGTTAATCAAACGCATCGGTAAATCTAAAACGGTGATGCTTTCTACGCACATCATGCAAGAAGTAGAGGCAATTTGTGACCGTGTGATTATCATCAAATCAGGTAAAATTGTTGCAAACAGCACGGCGGCAGAATTACAATACGAAGAAAATAAACAAGTAGTTTACGTTGAATTTGAGGGTGAACTTTCAAAAAATGCATTGAAAAAAGAAGTTGGAATTACAACGGTTGAATCTGTCGGATCTAATGCTTGGTTGGTAGAATCAAACAACTCCGTTGACCTTCGTAAATTAATCGCTCAATTCGCTCAGAAAAATAACTTGTTGGTATTGACGCTTCGCAAGGAAGAGAAGACCTTGGAGGAAGTGTTTAAGGAGTTAACGAAGTAAGGATTGAAGAATTGAAAATAAGATGATTTGAAAATTCGACACCTAATTCTTTTTTTTTCATTTGTATTTATTTCTAATGTTACGTTGGGATTAGAGTCCCAAACTCATTATTGGTATAATCGTGGGTATTATACAAATTCGATTCATGCGCTACAAAAAGAACTTAACCAAGTTAAAACTTCGGCAAATCGATCAAGTATTTATTACGATTTAGCAAATAGTTACTATGCAATTTCATTTGTAGAAGAATATAGAAAATATGTTGAACTAGCATATAAATTTGCAAAACAAAAAAAAGTACATACTTATTTGGATGAGGTAGATTATGGTATTTCTATGATGAGGTATTATAATTTTGAAGTTAAGCCTTTCGTTGCTCTAGGTTATTATCATAAAATTTATTCTTTACTACGTCAAGTAGACCCAAAGCATACCGATGTGCGTTGGATTAAACTTTATCAAGCAATTGCAACTACTCGAAGAAATTATGTGTCTGAATATGATGTGATTAATGCCTACTACGATAGTGCTTACAGTTTAATGAAACAACATAAATTAGTAAACACGTTGGATGAGGTAAATTATTACAGGTCTCGTGGTTTGATTAATTTAGACAAAGTTTCAAGTACTTCGAATCCCTTGTTTTATCATGAAGCACTTCGTTGTTTTTCTAAAGCATTGTCCATATTAAAAAATCAACAGTTGGAAAATTATCCTGTAAAAATTGGCATCCAAACACTAAATGGTTTGGTAGGGTATATGCGTAGAGACGCGATTCCATCGTTGAAGTATTTTGATGAAGCTTTTGAGAGTGTTCAACAGGCAACTAAATTTCCATATCATGCGCAGGATATTCAGAGTATTTTATTGAATGTGAGTAATTATAGCACGTTTACTTTACAATTGTTGTATCAAAAGAATAAAGATGTTTCCATGGTACGAAAACAACTTCGTAAATTGAAACAACTTACCCAAAGTTTTGAGTCTTTTTCTAAAAAAAATAAAGACATCGATATTTCTGTTTTTACTGATATTTATGGCTATTCACCCTATAATTCTATGATTTTTTGTTATCATGCCTTGTATCAACAAACGCATTGTAAAGCATTCATTGATTCTGCTTATTACTATGGGGAGAAAAACAAAACTCCTTGGATTCCGATGCGAAAAACGTTTCAGCAGGTGATTAAAGAAGCTGACGAAATTGTTGCCAATAACGATGTGATTGTTCAGTATGGAGACTATCAATCGTTATATGCGATTGTACGGAGTAAAAAAGGAAGGTTTATGGTTTCATTTGGTCGAACAGATAAAATGCAACGTTTGAATGTTGATTATACGAACTGGAATTATCCTTTGTATGCACGAGAAACGAATATGTATTACAGAACAATTTTTCGGCCATTGGAATGTTTTTTTCAAAGAAATGCAAGAAAGGTAATCGTGAATAACACTCCTTTTTTTGAGCATGTAAATTTAGAATGTTTAGTTACAGATACTAGCAAATCATGTTCAAAACTACCTTTTTTGGGAAGTAAATATGCGATTTTCTACCAGCCTTCTATGCGTGCTTATAACGTAAATAGTTATAGTAATCTAAAACGTGTTTCATTGTTAAAACCAGCGTATTCCAAGTCCGAAAAAAGTCAAATTCGTTTTACTGGAAAGGAGTTTAATAGGTGGATTAAGAAAAATAACATAGAACAATCGCAGAACAACATTTATAATTCGGATGTGTTATTGATAGCAGCACATGGATTTGGACAAAATCATCGTGTCGATAATGCATATATCGACTTAGGGAAAAATATTATTTCGATTCGAAACGTGTGCAAAAGAAAAATAAAAACAAATCTGGTTGTTTTAGCTATTTGTGATGGAGGAATAGGGCAACAAATAAGTCAGGGTTCGAGTTTTTCGTTGGCTTCCGCTTTTTTATTTTCAGGTGCTAAATCCTGTGTATATTCAAACTGGAAGCTCGATGATAAAATAGCATCTGAAATTTTAGGAGATTTCTTAAAACGATTAGCAAATGGAGAACCGAAGGATTGGGCATTACGCAATGCAAAGATGAACTACCTTAAAAACGTAAAATCAATGGAAGGTTATAACCCAATTTATTGGGGAGGATTGCAAGTGATGGGAGATGTGTCTCCTGTTGAGATGGGGGGACTTCGACTCCGCTCAGTCTGACCATCAGATACTCAGTCTGACCGTCCTTCTGAGCGTAGTCGAAGAGTCAAAACGCTTCTTCTAAAATCACTTTTGCTTTTTCGCTATAAAAACCGTTTTCGTGCTTGATTTTTTCTAAGACTTTTTTCGCACTTAGTTTATTAATATCCATTAAACATATTGCTTTTAAAAATGTAGCACGTTCTAGGTATACACTTGATTCAGTTGTAATTTTATTGAGTGTTTTATAAGCATTTTTAGGTTGATTTAGTTCTAACTGAATCACACCTAAAAAGTAATTAATCGTATCATTCGTTGGATTCTCTTTGGCAAGGATGAATCCTTCGTTTAATGCTTTTTTGTAGTGTTGGTCTTTATAATCCAACATCCAATTGTCTAATTTTTGTTGATTGATAGACATAAATACAGGAAGACCAGGATCTTTTTCTGCGTAGGTTGCATAATAGTTTGTTGGGGATTTAGATAGCGTAAAGTAAGTACTAACACCGAGTATTACCAAAAAGATTGCAGCATATTTCATCCATGAAAAACGAATGATTTTGGCTTGGTTTCGTGTTATTTTATCTTTCGATTTTTGTAAGTAATTTTTAATTTTTAGGCTATCACCTTGATATTGGTCGTACAAGAAAATAAAACCATCTATTTCTTCCGTATTACTCGCATTCTTTTTTAAATCAGTAATTTTCTCCGCTAAAAAAGTCGGATAATCCAATAAGCGAATCAGTTCTTCTAAAGTTGCCATAGTAACAATACGATTAAATTTTTCCATAAATAAATCAGTTTCTTTCGTGAAGCACTTAATTTATTGCGAACTGTTTTTTCTGAATAATTCAAATTTTCAGCGATTTCTTGGTTTTTATAACCCGCTAAATGTAGGTTGATCAACGCTTGTTCGTCGATGGGTAAGCTGTCAATACATTTTGAAAGGTGATGGATTTCGTCGTTGTTCGATTCATAAACCTGTGAATGTACATCCAAGTTGTTTGCTAGTAAGCGGTTTCTATTTTGTTGAATTTTAAGGTGGTCAAGTGCTCTACATTTGACAATCGTTGTGAGAAAAGCTTTCACATCCCTGATTTGACTCCATTTTTCTTGTCGCATCTCAGGGGAAGTTTCTAATAGACTTGTGAATAATTCTCCGGTAATATCTTGGGCAACTTCAGTGTTGCGAACGTATTTTAATGCAACAAATAACAAGGGGTGAAAGTACGGTTCATATACTTTCGAAAGGGCTTGATTATCACCTTGTAAAAATTCTATCCAATGGTTGTCTTGCATCGTGAAGTCAAAGGTAGAAAAATAGTTTTAAGAAAAAATATTCCTTGTATATTTGTAGTATGAATAAGAACATCGCTCTAGGATATCATGATTTCGAGGAAGTTCGAAATAGGAATTTATACTACGTGGATAAAACAGATTTTATCCAACGGGTGATAGAAGCGGAAAATAAAATCTTCTTATTCCCGCGACCACGACGTTTCGGAAAAACCTTAAACTTAATGATGTTGCGTCGTTTTTTTGAGATTTCAGAAACGAGTAAAGCACATTTATTTGAGGGGTTAAAAATTCAAAAATGGGATAAATTTGAACGATACCAAGGCAAATATCCTGTGATTTGGTTGTCGTTCAAAGATGTGAAGCAACAAAATTGGAAAGATTGTTTTGAAAAAATAACGATTGATATCGCGAATGAATTTCGTCGACATTCTTATGTGTTACAATCCTCTATTTTATCACAAGATCAACGCGAAGTTTATGAGCGTATTCTTTCTAAAAAAGCTTCTGTCACAGAATACCAAGAGAGTATTTTATTCTTGTCAGAAATATTATTTTTGATACATTCCGTACGACCTATTTTATTGCTAGATGAGTATGATACTCCTATAAACAATGCTTTTAGTTGTAAGTTTTACCAAGAATGCGTTGATTTTCTACGTGTTTTTTATTCTATCGGATTAAAAGATAATGTTTTTTTAGAGCACGCTGTACTTACAGGAATTTACCGAGTAGCGAAAGAAAGTATTTTTTCCGGGTTGAATAATATTAAAGTTTCTACGCTATTAGAGGAAGATTTTTCAGATTGTTTTGGTTTTACTCCAGAAGAAGTTCGTCAATTGTTAGTTGATTTTGATGCTGCAAAATATGAGGAAGAAGTAAAGAATTGGTATAATGGTTATTTATTTGGGAAAGAACAAATAATTTATAATCCATGGTCTATCTTAAATTTTGTCGATAATCCATTACGTGAATTTAAACCATATTGGGCGAATACGAGTAATAATGACATCATAAAAGAATTGATTATTAATAGCAGTACGGATGTAAAAGTTGAAATTGAAACCTTGGTACAAGGTGGAACGTTAGTTAAATCAATTACCGAAGAAGTTGTTTTTGGAAACATACAACAGTCTCCAGATGCGTTATGGAATTTTTTCCTTTTTTCAGGTTATTTAAAGATTATTGAGAAGAAAATAAATAACAATATACAATATGGAGTTTTTAAAATTCCAAACATTGAAATTCAACTCATTTTCCAAGAAGCAATACAGTGTTGGTTTGTGCAATCGCAAACCTACGACCGTTTCAATGTGGTGTTAGAATATTTAAAGAAAGGCAGACTGGAAGATTTTGAAGGTTATTTTGGCGATTTTATACAGAAAGTACTCAGTTATTACGATTTCGCAGATACCGAACCCGAATGTATATACCATGCCTTGGTGTTAGGAATGATGGTTCAGTTACAGTCTGAATACCGTATTACTTCCAACCGCGAAAGTGGTTATGGTCGTTATGATGTCGTGCTGCATCCTTTAAATGCAACGTTGCCAGCATACGTATTTGAATTTAAACGATTTATTTCAAGCAAAGAATCTTCCATTGAAGAGACTTTAAACAATGCCATGAAACAAATGCTGGACAATAAATACGCAAGCGTTTTAGAGCAAGAAGGACATGCTAATATCCATCACATTGCTATTGCTTTTAAAGGCAAGGAGGTAAAGATGAGGTATGATTGAAAATTAGTTATTAGCGAATAAAAAGAGAATTAATCCTGCGCCAATCGGTTGCAGGATTTTTTTATCCCCCCTAAATCCCTACGTGTTTTTCTGTAGTTAAGAAAAAATCAAGAAATTTTTAAACTGAATTTATATTTCACTACGTTGCTGTTATTTTGTACGTGTAAAAATTAACTATTTGAATTTGTTAATAGTTACCGTGGAGAGGGACAAAACATTTTTTTGTTCGACCTCTATTAAAACCGACGTATGAACATTAAAAAAATTAAATATTTTATTCATTTGGTACAAAAAGAAGCTACAGGAACACCTGTAGAGTTGGCGAAACAGATTACAGTTTCAGAACGAATGGTGTACAATTATGTAACTATGTTGAAAAATGATTTTAATGTTCCCATTGCTTATAATCTATACAAACAATCGTATTGTTTTTTAGAAAAAGGAAAATTAATCTGGGAATGGGAGGAGGAACTATAAAAGGAAATTATGATTGTTAAAATTCAGAAATTAATTGAGTGTATCCATGCAGGAAATACTGTGGCGCCAAAAACGATTGCCGAAAAATTAGGTATTTCAGAGCGCATGATTTACAAATACATCGATATAATTAAAGCGGATTTTAAAGCTCCTGTAAAGTATAACCGAAGTACAAAGACCTATTATTTTGAATCAAAAGGAAAATTGGATTTGCGTTGGCAGAAAGACAATTGAACGATAATAGCTTTATGGTATTTCGTTGAAAAAATCTTGAACTTTATATCCTATGGCATTCGCTATTTTCTTCAATGTTAAACTAGATGCATTTTGACGACCATTTTCAATTGCTGATAGGTTTGATTTCTCCATATTGATTTCAGAACAAATATCTATTTGACTTAGTCCTTTAGATTTTCTAAGCTTTGAAATGTTTTGACCTATTTTTTTCAGGAATATTTCCTCATTCATTATTCAAAAATCGTTTGATTATGAATGGTTAAGGTTATGATATATCATGACTATTAATTATTTTTACACGTTTATTAACTATTGTCGGGACAAACACAGACTTTATTCGACTTACTTATAAACAATCCTCAAACTGAACTTATATTTCAGTTCGTTGGATTTATTTTGTTATCCAAAAGAAAATGAGTGAGATAAACATATATATGAAAAAACATGAAAAAGTTGAAATTTAGAAAAACTACAAATACAATTGCATGTAGTGTGCTTATTTGTTTAAGTATGATAAAATTAAACAGTGCATACTGTCAAGAGGAAAAAAAGGATCATAAAATAAAATCGGATGGTGAATTTGAATTCTCTTTTACTTTTTTAGATACTGAATTGAAAGGTATCTACAAAGGAGATTATTTTAAATCCAAGATTGAAGGAGAAAAACATAAAATACCTCATGGGGTAGGAATATTGGAGGTGAAATTACCAAATAATACTTCGGTTGATTGCGGAAGGACATGGGAAGAAGGTAAGTTAAATGGGATGTCTTTAGTTCAATGTGATAAGTTTCAATTTGAAGGAAAGGTAAAAGCGTCACTTCCTGATTCAGGATCTGTAGAGTATATCTATTCAACAGATTATTTAATGTTGCTAACTGATCGTGAGCAAAAAAAGTTACCAAAAACGTATGTAGGTACTTTTCTGAATGGTAAATATTTGAAAGGACATTATATGAATGTTTATGGCGATGACTATTGGGGGGAATTTAAAGATGGGGTATTTGATGGGATGGGAAAAATGGATTTATTAGGTTCGAGAATATACGAAGGTCAGTTTAAAAATGGCTTAAAAAATGGAAAAGGTAAAGTTATTGTATATGAAAACACTTTTATTGAATGTGAATATTTGAATGATGAATTGGTTGGAGATGTAACGATTAAGTACTATAACGGAGATATCTATGCTGGGTCTATCGTTGACTTTATGCCGAGTGGAAAAGGAAAGTACATGTTTAAAACAGGTGAAGTGTATGAAGGTGATTTTTTATATGGAAAATTTGAAGGGAATGGAATATTCAAAACAAATGATCGAACAGTAAAAAGCGCTTTTAAGGATGGAAAATCAATAGGTAGAGGGAATATTTCATTTAATGATGGTGCTAAGTATGAGGGGGAATTAATGAATTTGAATATTCCGAATGGTAAAGGTAAAATGCTCTATGCAAATGGGGATTTCGAAGAAGGAAATTTTGAGAAAGGGATATTTAAAGAGGGGGAAATAAGATACACCATTAATAATGCTATTTGGGAAGGTCCTTTTGCATTTAGTGAGGAAACTGGAGTAAGCCCTAATGATAAGGGTAAAATCATGTATTCAAATGGGAATGTTTTTGAAGGTGAATGGGTAGTTTTTGCCAACCCAAAAACGTTAAAAGCAGATAATTGTCAAGGTGAATGTCATCATTTTGATGTTTCTACTTTTGGGGTGATGGAAGAGGGTACATTAAAATTACCAAATAATGAAACATATACCGGAAACTTTGATCAGCGAACCGGTTTACCAAATGGTTCAGGGAAAATTACGTATTCGGATGGCAGAAAAGTGAAAGGGAAATTTTTAAATGGAACGATTCTTCAACAAGAACAAGAAACGCAACAAGAACAAACTAGTGCCGATGATGAGTATTCGGATGGTACTTTTCAAGGAGAAGAGGAACAGGAGGTGCATCTTGAAGTTCAATTAAGACCCGAAGATTTACAAAAAGTAAAATGTATAAATCTTGAAGGTGATGTAGTTGTTATGACTAAGAATGAATACTGGAATACGATTGTAAATAATAACGAAGATACCAACATAGAACAGATTGAATGCAAAAAACCTAAACATTCAAAACCATATTTTATAGGTCGAGATTGTCCATTTGTTGATTGCAAAGAACGTTTTTATAAATATCGTAAAAAAAATAAAAAAAATCCTTGTTATATCTGTTTGCCTATGACAGATTATGAAAGGAAATTGCTGAAAGGTGAAGTAGAAGTGAAATAAGTCTAGTTGTTTCTCAATTTTGTTAGGAGACCTATTATATTCTCCTGCGATGCATTATAGAAATATTTCAAACTTAGAAAAAAACAATGTCTTAGTTGGAGTAGAAACCAATAAAAAAAACGAAATAATTAATTTAAACATAATATGAAAAAAGTAGTATTACAAGTATCAGCATTATTAATGCTAACAGTTGGTTTTTCTTCATGTGGAGAAGGAAGTACAAAAAATGAAGATGTAAAAACAGAAAAAGTAGAGAAACAAGAACCTTTAAAAATTGGGGATAAACATGAAGGTGGCTATATTTTCTTTTTAGATTTTGAAGGAAAACATGGGAAAATTTGTGCTCCTAGATTTGAGGGGGATGAAAAAGAAGTTACTCAATCTGAAGCACTTAAATTTGCTGAAAAACTTAATTTAAATGGATATTCAGATTGGAGACTACCAAGTATGGATGAACTTACGTTAATTGCAAATTTAAAAAAACAAAATATTTTTGGATTTAATGCTGAAGGATATTGGACAAATAAACGAACTGTAGTTGACGATTTTGGTCTTGGTGATCTAGAGATTGAATATGTTACTGGTATGACAATGGGGAGTAATGTCAAATCTGATGTACACTATGAAAGCTCAACTGATCGTTCTAATGATCATTGGGCCAATAACTTTAGAGTTGTGAGAGACTTTTGATTAATTCTGAAATTATTCAGTTTTATAAAAATATCTAAAAAAGTCAGGATAGGTTTTAATTTTAAATTTTAGAAAATATGTTTTACGATGAAGTGAAGAATTTAGCGGGAAGTGGTTTTAATGATGATTTTGTATTATTAGAAAATTTTTTAACAAAATTGCCAGAAGTTGTTGATGAAATAGGATATGAATTAAGAGATATATGTAATGATGTTTTTTCTAATTCGGGATATATGACGCGTTCTGTATATGAAACACCTTCAATTATAAACGAACACTTTAAGCAGTTAATAGCTCCAAAAAGAGAGTTGAAAAACGAAAGTATATTAGATCCTAAATCATTGTATAGAAAATTAGATGAGCATGGATTAACAGGAGATAGCTTACATATTAAATTGTCATTTTTAGATTGGTTAAAGAAAGCTGTGAAAGATAATATTACTGCTATTAGAAAAGCTTTAAATAATGGGTTGGTTCAATCTTTAATTAACTCTTTACAAAGCATCTTAGGTAGTTTACTAAAGGCTTTAGGTTTTAATCCTGATATTTTTGATGAAGATTTTAATTTATTACTTATTATGGTTGAGATGGGTAATAATAAATATTCAGTATAATTTGTTTTATAAATTGTACGCCTATACATGAAACGGGAGCTAATTTACTTATTACTTCTTGTACTCCTTATAGCAATGTTAATCCTATTTATTGCTTCTTGAAGAAGGGAAATTATCTTTTGTTTTTATAATACACCAGCAATCCTGCGTCAAAATAAGTCGCAGGATTTTTTTGTTTTGTCATTAGTTACATTTTGATGTAATTTGTATTTTTTGTAAATTTGATATGTAAATTAATATACTATGACAACTTTTACCATCCATACAGAAAATAAAGAGCAAGTAAATGCATTGAAAGCGTTTATGAAAGCACTTAAAATCAAGTTTGAGGTTGGTAAGGAGGAAACCCCTTATAATTCAGAGTTTGTTGCCAAGATTACGGAGAGTAGAAACGAAATTAAAGCAGGTAAAGGAATTTCAATGACAGTAAAAGACATTGATAATTTATGGAAATAATTTATTCTCCTACCGCTAAAAATGATTTGGAATACTGGAAAAAATCAGGAAACAAAAGTATCCAAAAGAAAATTTCAGCGTTATTATTGTCAATTATTGAAACACCATTCGAAGGTATTGGAAACCTGAACCTTTAAAGTATGAATATGCAGGATGTTGGTCTTGACGTATAGATCGTGAACATAGAATTGTTTATGAGGTAAGTGAAAATATAGTTAATATATACGCATTCAAAGGACATTATAAGTAATGTAATTACAACTTTTTTCAAATAACCAAGAAATCCTACGCCAATCGGTCGCAGGATTTTTTTTCAGGAATGTTTTTTAGTGAACATAATAAAAAAACGGTACAAATTAGGTAATTGATTGGAGGATTTGTACTGATTTCAAAAACATTTTTTTATCAATCTCTGGATTTACTGCTTTGTTTTATATATGTAATATGTATGATATTTCATACATATTAATTGTTTTTAAGTCTTAATGTAGTTTATTTCATTCATTATTATTTTTACATGTATAAAACACGTATTTTTGTATGAAATACGATACATAAATTATTATTTTGAAATATTATGAATGAAAATTCAGACGTAAATTTAAATTCTTTTTCGGATAATGCGTTAATTAAACGCTTGGCTGACTTTGTGAAATGGCATCGTTTAAATCAGAACAAAACACAAGAGCAGGTTGCAAAAGAAGCTGGTATAAGTCGTTCTACATTATGTCTTATGGAGAAAGGAGATACTGTAAGTATAGTTTGCTTGATACAAGTATTGCGTGTACTGGATGTGTTGTATGTATTTGATGTTTTTAAAACGCAGGAACAAATTAGTCCCTTGGCATATATTAAACTCAAAAAGAAGCAAAGAAAACGTGCTTCGAATACACTTAAATCTTCGGATCAAAAAAATGAATTAGAATGGTAGATGCTGCAGAAGTTAAAATATGGGGTGAATACGTTGGAGCCGTTCGTTGGGATAGTGCACAAAAGTTAGCTTATTTTCAATTTGCCCCAGCTTTTCTAAAGAAAGGTTGGAATCTTTCCCCAATCAAAATGCCGATTTCAGCGGGTGATAGAATTTATAGTTTTCCTGAATTAAGAAGAGGAAGAAATGAAACAGAAGATACGTTCAAAGGTTTGCCAGGTTTACTTGCGGATGCACTTCCCGATAAATATGGAAGCAAATTGATTAATGCATGGTTAGCGCAACAAGGTAGGTCAGAAAACAGTATGAATCCAGTAGAAAAGCTTTGTTTTATAGGTGCGAGAGGGATGGGGGCGTTAGAATTTGAACCAGCACAGTTAAAATCAGAAAAAAATAGTTTTTCAATAGAGATTGCAGGGTTAATAGAAATTGCAAAAAAAATGATCGATGATCGCAATAATTTTTCAGTTTCCTTAAGTAAAGAAGAGGAAAAAGCAATGTTAGCTATTTTAAAGATTGGAACTTCTGCTGGTGGTGCACGTCCGAAAGCATTAATTGCATTCAATCCGATTACGAAAGAAATTCGATCTGGTCAAGGGGATATTTTAAGTGGTTTTGAACATTGGTTGTTGAAATTAGATGGAGTAAGTGGTGAGCAATTTGGAGAAAGTTCAGGTTGGGGAAGGGTTGAATATGCCTATTATTTAATGGCAAAAGAATGTGCTATCGACATAAGTGAATGTCAATTGTTAGAAGAGAATGGGCGTGCCCATTTTATGACGAAAAGATTTGATCGTGAAGGAAATATAAAACATCATGTCCAAACCTTGTGTGGGATTCAGCATTATGACTTTAACGATATGGATGGGTATAGTTACGAACAAGTTTTCCAAACAATGCGTATATTAAAATTAACATATCCCGAAGCAGAGCAAATGTTTAGGAGAATGGTGTTTAATGTGTTAGCTACAAATTATGATGATCATACCAAAAATTTCTCTTTCCTATTAAAAAAGGATGAGTCATGGAGATTAGCGCCAGCATACGATGTGTGTTTTTCGTTTGATGAAACAAATTTTTGGGTAACGAAGCAAACCTTAAGTGTAAATGGAAAAAAAGAGGGTATAAGCAAACAAGATTTATTAAAAATCGCAAAAGAAAATAATATCAAAAAAGGATCAAATATTATAGAAGAAATTATTTCCGTTATTACATCTTGGCATCATTACTCCAAAATTGCAGGTGTAAGAATGGATTTAAGTAAAAGAATTGAAGAAAATTTGAACGTATTTAAAGTTTAGTAAAATGAAAGTTTTGTATTCAAATTTAGCTTGAATCGGTCGCAGGATTTTTTTTTACACCAAACTTCCTCCACTCAATAATTCCCTAAGATGAATATGTTTGATACCATTTAAATCCGCGGGTGCAAACTCGTCCAGTGAAACTACATATTTGGGATAATTATCATCAATAAGGGATAAGTTTCCAAATTCGCGTTCTTTAACCTTCTCATCACTCAATAAATAACAAACTTGCAGGTATATTTTGGCGCCATTTTTTTCTGCTACAAAATCTATTTCTTTATCCCCGATTACACCAACTTGAATTTTGAATCCTTGAATTTTAAGGTGCATAAATACAACGTTCTCCATTATTTTACCGATGTCCATGTTTTGAAAACCCAACATTGCATTTACAATTCCCCAATCTTCAAAATAGTATTTTTCATGAATTTCAAACATCTTTTTTCCTAAGATATTATTTCGCTTTACTTGGAAAATCAAAAATGCTTGGCTTAGGTAATTTAGATAATTGATGACTACTTGCGGAGATATTTTTAATTTTTGAGATTTTAAGTATTCACTTATTTTGTTTGCTGAAATAATATTTCCAATGTTGTTGGATAGAAATTGAACTAAATTTTCTAAAAATTGGGTATTTCTAATTTGAAAACGTGAAATGATGTCTTTGTATAAAATTGTGGCGTAGATGTTTTTTAAATATTCTGTAAAAACTTGATCTTCTTTTACTAAGTTCTTTAAAAAAGGCATACCGCCATACGTTAGAAAAGATTTCAAGCTTGCTGAATTGTTTTCTAATTGATGGAAATCTAAAAATTCTAAATATGAAAGACTATATACATTGAATTCGATATATCTTCCGCTTAAAAACGTGGCTAATTCTCCAGAAAGTAAATTTGCATTGCTTCCTGTACAGTAAATATCAAAATTCGTTTCTAACCCAAAATGTCTCAACGCTTTTTCAAATTCTGAAATATCTTGAATTTCATCAATGAATAAGGCATTTTTACCTCCAGATTTCTTGTGTTGATTTACATATTCTAACACATCTTTGTAATCTTTTATCGTGTCAAATTCTAACGATTCTTTATTTATAAAAATACAATGAACGTCTGGATCTATTTTTTTAACCTCATCCATCAGTTGAATAAGTAGATAACTCTTACCTACACGCCTCTGTCCAACTAATACTTTAATGATGTTTTTACCAATAAATGGTTGAATACGATGAATGTATTCATTTCTTGCAATGTATGTCAGATTCATATTTAATGTATAGATTAAACTTATTCAAATTTAATAAATTTCTTAATGTATACATTAAATTTTGTTTTTATTTTGGTTTTATTTAATGTATAGATTAAACTTTTTTTGTTTTTTTGCATTTCATTTCATTTATACATTAAACTCCTTCCTCCTTCCTCAACCACTCGAATGCTGGTATCACACGAATTTTTCCATTTTCCGTTTCGATGATTTCTCGTTCATCCATGGTAATAATCCAACTTTCTTTAATTTCCAATGATTTCATGGCTACATCCAACGCTTTTACTTCACGTTTGCGTGTTTCGATGTCTGAGGTACTATACGAAACTTGAATTAACAAATTATCTTCGGGCACATAAAAGTCAACTTCCAATTTGCTTTTCAAGAAATAAGGAGCGTAACCTCTTCTTCTAAGTTCGATGTAGATTTGATTTTCCAATAATTTAGTGTCTTGCTCGTTTAAAAACAACATCAGAATTCCAGTATCTAAAAAGTAATACTTTTTATTGGTTTCTTTTTCTACAAGCTTGCTGTAAAAGTTGGTAATAGGAGCAATTAAAAAAGATGCTTCTAAATGATTTAGATAATCGAATAAAGTATTACTTCCGATACTTACACCGGTCGATTTTATCAAATTCTTAATGCGATTTACAGAAGTTTCATTATTGACACTCTCCGCAAGTTTTTTGATTAAGAATTTCAATAAATTGGGATTCGAAATTTTGTATCGAGCAATTAAATCTCCGTAAAACAGTTTTTGATACACAGAAGATAAAAAATCGCGTTTATTATCTAGGTGTAGAAGTTCAGGAAACCCACCATATTGTAAGTATTCTAAATATTGTTTCTTTAACTCAAAGCGTTCTTCTGAATACAATGCATTTGCAGAAAACTTTAGTTTTTGAAAGGATAAATATTCGCTAAATGATAAGGGTAAAATTTCTTTATTGATATAACGACCTCCTAAAGTGGTGGCAATTTCACTACTCAACATCTCTGCATTACTTCCGGTCACACATACTCGATATCCCTCATCAGCTAAGCGTCGTGCGAATTTTTGCCAATGTTCAATGTTTTGTACTTCATCTAAAAAGATAATGGGTTGTTGGTCGAATAATTCTTTGTAAGCTTCTAGTATTTCATTGAAATGAAGATGTGTCATTCCAATCAATCGTTCATCTTCAAAATTGATGAAAAGGATAGCATCAAAATTGTTTTTCATTACAAGCGATTGAATGATTTGATATAAGTAGTAAGTTTTTCCAGCACGTCGCAATCCAGTAAATACATAGTTTGCATTTGCTTCTAGGTCGACTTTTCTTGCTTGCACATCAATTTTTCGCAGCCAATCTTGGCGTTGAATGATGATTTGTTTGAATGTTTCTCGCATGGCTTACACTTTATATAGTATAAATATACTGTTTTTTATCTTATTGAAAAGATATTTAATGGCATTTTTATCTCTTGTAGAAGATATTGTTGTTATTTTTGCACCGTCACCCCCCTCAAAAATCGCTGAATAGAATCCGTTCCAACAGCTGTAAAGCGACTGTCTGAAGAGGAAGGGAAAGGTCCTCCGTGCTGCATCGCAGGACTCACTTCGACCCCCGTTGGAACTCCATTCAAAATAACTCTTCCCGCTTTTTCTTGTGCGAGGAAAAACAAGTTTTGTGCTTCTATATTTTCCTCATTGTGAAATAAGGAAAACGTCAATTGACCATCGATGTTTTCGAGAATCTGCTCCAATTCTAATTGATCTTTACAAATCACTAAAAGAGCATGAGGACCAAAAACCTCTTCTTGAAGGAGCTTGTTGGTGTCAAACGTATGTCCATCCGTAATGGATAATTGTGGTATCCCTAAATTACAGGTTTTTGTCACAGTTCCTTGAGCAAATAAGTGAACATTCGTTTGATCTATTACTTGCTTTGCGCGTTGAGTATATATACGCGCAATAGTTGGGTGCACCATCGAATAGCTTGCTTGTTGCTCAAAAATGGTTTTAAACGTTTCTAAAAAATGAGTTGTTTCGACTGCTTGAACCAAAAATAATGCGCCTGGTTTGGTGCAAAATTGACCTGAACTTTGAGTAATAGATAAGGCTAATTTAGTAGCAATATTATCCGATTCTTTTTTTAAAGCAGAAGGTAAAATAACTACGGGATTCAAGCTCCCCATTTCAGCGAATACAGGAATTGGAACTGCTCGTTGTTGCGCCAACTGTTGAATGGCAAGTCCACCTTTGATACTACCTGTAAAACCTACACCTTGGACAAATGGATGTTGTACTAACCGCTGACCAACTTCATATCCCGTGGCATTTAAGTGTGAAAACACTCCTTCTGGTAGTTTGTGTTCTTCAGCTACTTTAACCACCAATTTCGCGACCAGAAAGCTCGTATGTGCGTGAAACGGATGACTCTTTACGATAACAGGACAGCCTGCGGCCAATGCAGCAGCTGTGTCTCCACCAACCGTAG
This sequence comes from Flavobacteriia bacterium, assembly GCA_947455515.1. Lineage (GTDB taxonomy): Bacteria > Bacteroidota > Bacteroidia > Flavobacteriales_D > Crocinitomicaceae > CANHVK01. The sequence goes on along the minus strand of CANGOF010000007.1, from coordinate 17,701 downwards.
AATAGGCAAACGGAAAATTGCTTGCGCCAAATATTACAATCGGACCAATGCCCAATTTATATTTAATCAATTGTGGTTTTGGAGTAGGAGTTCTGTTTGGGTCAGCTAAATCAATATGTTTAATTTCCAAGTTTTCTTGAGAAAGTAAGTCTGCAAAAGATGTCAATTGAAAAATAGTTCGTGTAAATTCTACTTCCGCACGTTGCTCTTTCAAGCCTGATTCTCTGGAATATGTGACTGTTAAAAGCGATTTATTTAGTTCTAATTCCGTAATAATGGCTCTTAAAAATTGAGCGCGCTCCATCGGTGAAGTTCTTGAAAATGTACGATAAGCACCCTTAGCTAAGGTTGCACTTCGATCAACTTCTGCTTGCGTTGCTTCCACAAAAAGTTCAGGATGAAATTGATCCGTAATTGGATTTACTGTTTGAAATGTGATTGTTCCTTCTGATGAAGTGTGATAGCCGATTAGGTTTGGAATTTTCATAAGTAAATGTAAGAAAAATCACAAAATCTACAATTTCACTTGTCTAAATTGTAATCTGTAATTTGTAAACTGTATTTTATTATCTTTAAACAATGAAAATTTCTGCATCCATCTATAGCGATAAAAAACGTCCTTTGAAAGAAGTGATTTTAGATTTAGTCGCACACCAAGTTGATTTATTACACGTTGATTGTAATGACGATGTTTCTGTTTTTGAAGATATTAAACAAATAAGAACGTGGTGCGACTTACCGATAGATTTACATATTATTACGCCTTATCCAAGTAAATACATAGATTATTTACACGATAATCCAGTCGAATATGTAACTTTTCAATACGAAGATTTAAAAGAAAAAATAGAATTGCCATCCACTATTACTGGTAAAAAAGGATTGGCTGTAATTACACCTACGGATGTATCCGTTTTCAAAGAATACGAAAACTTTGATTTTATCTTGGTGATGGCTACCATTCCAGGACAAAGTGGGGGAGTGTTTGATACCTTCAATTTTTCAAAAATTAGACAATTCAAAAAAATGTATCCTGCTAAATCCATACACGTGGATGGTGGAGTAAATGGCGAAGTCTCATTTATTTTGAGAAATATGGGGGTGAGTAGTTCCGTTTCAGGATCTTATTTATTTAATGGTCCAAGCATAGGTCATGCCTTGATGAATCTAACGAAACGTAATCTTGAGTCTCATTTTGTTCTAAGAGATTTTATGATTCCAATCGAAGAGAGTCCTGTCATTCATGAAAAGGATTTATCATTCCAAAAGGTGCTAGAAAGTATTGAAAGAGGAAAACTAGGTTTTACCTTGGTTGTTCGAGAGAATAATGCATATATTGGGCTTGTTTCCAATGCCGATGTTCGTAAAGCGCTTTTACATTCTATCCATGATTTATCCAATTTGGATGTCCATCAAATGATTAACACCTCTTCGATAGGTATACTAGAAACAGCAACTGTGAACGAGATGTTACAATTAATAAAAAAATATGAGTTTCCTATTACGTATTTACCCGTATTAAATGAGGCGAATAATGCAGTAGGAATTGTTACTTTTGTGAACCTAATCCGAGGAGAAATATGATAATTCAATTAAAGAATACGATTACACAAGCAGAAGCTGCTCAGTTAGCATCTGAAATTCAAGCTTTTCATATTTTTTATGAAGATGCTAATTATTTGATTACAGGATCAGGAGTTAAAGAAGTACCGACACTATTATCCGGTAAAACCGAAAAAGATTGGGTATTTGCCAATGATCTTCAATTAGCATCCAGTAAGTTTTTACCAAATAAAAGAACGGTTCAATTTGGAAATGTGTTAATCGGAGGGAATACCAAAAATACAGTTATTATTGGCGGACCTTGCTCTGTTGAAAGTGAAGAACAAATTCGTACTTCCTCTACCTTTATTTCTGGATTAGGATTAAAAGTTTTACGTGGTGGTTGTTATAAACCAAGAACAAGTCCGTATAGTTTTCAAGGACTAGGTTTAGAAGGCTTGAAATTATTAGCGAAAATGCGCGAAGAATTTGGACTAACCGTGATCACAGAAGTTAGAGATGCTACGCATATTGAGGAAGTAATAGAATATTCTGACGTAATTCAGGTTGGAGCGAAAGCGATGTACGATCAAGGGATTTTGCGTGCTTGTGCTAAAACGCAAAAACCGGTGTTAATTAAACGTGGTTTTGGTACAACTTTACAAGAATTTGTGCAAGCGGCAGAATTTGTTCTTTCAGGAGGTAATCCGAATGTAATATTGTGTGAGCGTGGTATCCGTACGTTTGAAACTGGTACTCGATTTACATTAGACCTTTGTGGAGTAGCTTGGTTAAAAGAACATACCAACCTGCCGATTATATTAGATCCAAGTCATGCGATGGGGTATGCCTATGGCGTTGCTGACCTAGCTCGTGCATGCGTAGCTATGGGAATTGACGGATTATTAGTAGAAACGCATCCAGATCCTTCGGTTGCAAAATCCGACGCTTCACAACAATTGAATCACCAAGATTTTGAAAATTTAATTTCTTCCTTACGTCCAGTTGCGACTAGTGTAGGATATAACATTGTGTAAATGATTTTTTTAGAACAAAACATACGCGGTTTATGTACTAAATTCGGTTTGGATTTCGAATCTTTTTTGGCTGACTTTCAGGTAGAAGGGGTTACGGAAATTCCTTTGGTTGAATTAGAAGCTATAACGGAAGAATACGAACTGGATTTACATGCCCTTTTATTTAAACCATTGTTTAAAAACGAACATTTAACGGAAAAATTAGCAAAAATTAAGTTGCTAATTTTGGATGTAGATGGCGTGATGACAGATGGAGGCATGATTTTTTCTGAAAGTGCCGATCAACTTAAGAAATTCAATACCAAAGATGGTATGGGAATTATGGAAGTTGTGAAACATAGAGAGATCGAATTAGGAATCATATCTTCCGGATTTACTGGAGGTTTGGTACACAAACGTGCTGAAATGCTTGGAATGAAACGTTGTTATATTGGACGTGATTCGAAAATTTCGGTGCTTGAATCTTGGATTGAAGAGATGGGGATTTCCTTAGAAGAAGTCGCAATTATTGGAGATGATATCAATGATTTAGGAATTATGCGTGTGGTTGGTTTTTCTGCATGTCCAGCCGATGCAGTTGAGGTTGTTAAAAAACAAGTAGATGTAATCTTATCATTGAAAGGTGGTCAAGGTTGCGTTAGAGAATTTATCGATAATTATTTATTACCAGCTCCGCTGGGGACACTATAAAAATGGAAAAATTTAAAATTGGAATTATAAGAGAAGGAAAAGTACCACCAGATTTCCGTGTACCATTAACACCTTCTCAATGCGAAACAATACAAAAGGAGTTTCCGCAAGTGGAAATAGTGGTTCAACCTAGTCCAATTCGTAGTTTCTCCGATGAACAATATGTAAACAAGGGAATTCAAGTACAAGAAGACTTGACCGATTGTGATTTGATCATGGGGGTGAAGGAAGTACCTGTTAACGCTTTAATTCCGAATAAACGATTCATGTTTTTCTCCCATACCTTGAAAAAACAGTCGTATAACAAGCATTTATTGCAAGAAATATTAGCGAAAAAAATTCAGTTAATCGATTACGAGGTACTTAAAAATAAAGTTGGAAAACGATTAATCGGTTTTGGACGTTATGCTGGTATCGTAGGTTGTTACAATGGATTTCGTGCTTATGGTATGAAAAATAATTTGTACCAATTAAAAAAGGCTTCTGAATGCCATGATAGAGTGGAATTAGAAGAAGAATTAAAAAAAGTAATTCTTCCTGCAAACACGAAAATTGTTGCGACAGGCTTTGGTCGTGTTGGTTTTGGTGCTCGTGAAATTTTACATTTACTTCCTATTATGGAGGTTGCTCCAAATGAGTTTTTATCCAAAGAGTTTAATCAAGCGGTATTTACACATTTAGAAGTCGGGGATTATTATGCTCGTATCGATCGTAAAGAATTTGATAAAAAAGATTTTTATGCGAATCCATCGGAATATAAATCCATTCTAACAAACTATACAGATCATTCCGATATGTATATTGCTTGTCACTTCTGGTCGAACAAATCACCAAATTTATTGACTGCTGAAGATCTGAAAAAAGAAAATCGTAGATTGAAAGTGGTTGCAGATATTTCCTGTGATATTGCAGGACCAATCGCTTCTACACTTAGACCAAGTACAATCGCAGATCCAATTTATGGATACAATCCTCAAACAGGAGAAGAAACAGATTATCGTCAGGAAGATGCCATCACAGTTATGGCTGTAGATAATTTACCTTGTGAGTTACCAAAGGATGCTTCAGAGGATTTTGGAAATGATTTCATTCAATTTATTTTACCAAACTTCTTCAATGGGGATCCTGATAATATCCTTAGTAGAGGTAGTGAAACTACATTGAATGGTGAGTTGACAGAAGGATTTACTTACTTACAAGAATACGTAAATAGTTAGTAGCTTATTTTTAATGGAAAAAGGGAATAAAAAAATAATCAGAGGATGGGTGTTTTATGACTGGGCAAACTCAGTGTATAATTTGGTCATTTCTTCTGCAATATTTCCAATTTTCTATGATACTGTTACTACGAATAACTATAAAGCTAAATTCTTTAAAACTACGGTTGAAAAAGCGAAAGCATTAGATTTACCTGAAGGGGTTAATGTGAAAGTTAATTTTTTAGGATTAGAAATCACTAATTCGGTTTTACTATCTTTTGTATTGTCAGCATCATTTTTGCTTGTTTCTTTTCTTTCTCCTATGCTGTCAGGTATTGCTGATTATACTGGGAGTAAAAAGAAGTTTATGCGATTTTTTTGTTATTTAGGATCGCTTTCCTGTATTTCACTTTATTGGTTTAACCCGAATCACATCGAGTTAGGAATGCTGTCCGTTTTCTTTGGTAGTATTGGCTTTTGGAATAGTTTGGTATTTTACAATGCTTTTTTACCTGAAATTGCAGAACCACAAGACCAAGATAAAATCTCTGCAAGGGGATTTAGTATGGGTTATTTTGGTTCTATGCTCTTATTAATCTTAAGTTTAGTATGGATCCAAGTATTGGAATACCCAACAAAATGGTGCTTTGTTTTTGTTGGTTTATGGTGGATAGGATTTAGTCAAATAACTTACAGAGCATTACCAAACAATGTGTATGGTAGAAAACCAAAACGTGGATTATGGAGAGGATTTAGAGAATTGTACATAGTTTATCGTAAATTCAAGAAAACCCAACGTTTGAAGAAATATTTGTACTCTTTTTTCTTTTTTAATACTGGCGTTCAGACGGTTATGTTGATGGCGACCATCTTTGCTTCCAAAGAAATTGAATGGCCAAAAGGAGGGGAAAAGTCGGGTTTAATTATTGCAATCTTGTTAATTCAAATTTTAGGTGCTTTGGGTGCGTTTATCATGTCGAGGTTATCTGGTAAAATTGGAAATATTAAAACGTTAATGATTTCGATATCGATTTGGTTAGGAATTTGTGTTGGAGCTTATTTTATTACTACTCCTGTGCAATTTTATATCCTTGCAGCAACGGTAGGTTTAGTAATGGGTGGAGTACAAGCAATTGCGCGTTCAACTTATTCTAAATTTTTACCTGAAACTAAAGACCATGCCAGTTACTTTTCTTTTTACGATGTAACGGAAAAATTAGGAATTGTACTTGGGACCTTTTTCTTTGGAATGATAGAAGCGGTTACCGGAGACCTTCGTTTTTCTGTGATTTCTATTGGAGTATTTTTTCTAATAGGATTTATATTACTTTGGTTTGTTCCAAAGGAAGAGAAAATTATTAATAAACGTGTAGGATTGAATTGAATGAAAAAATTACTTTTCCTATTTTTTATTTGTCATTTGACTGTATATACTTTTTCTCAAAGAGATAAGGTGTATACAGAATTAGATGAAGCATTAGAAGATCCTTTGAATGTCTATAAATTAGATTTGAGTTATACGAAACTTAAAAAACTTCCAGATGTAATTTCTCAATTAGCCAATTTAGAAGAATTAAATCTAGGACAAAATAAGTTAAATAATCTTCCAGAAGCGATAGGTAAATTAACCAAACTTACATACTTACACGTGTCCAATAATAATTTGAGCAAGTTACCTGAGTCAATTGGCAAGTTAGTAAAGTTGAAAACTTTGAATATTGGTCATAATTTACTTTCTATATTGCCTAATTCGCTTTGCGACATGAAGAGTTTGAAAGAATTAGATATTTCAAATAATAAGATTACTTCATTACCTGAAAATATTGGATTATTGACCAATTTATTTTGGATTGAAGCAAGCAATAATCGATTGACAGTTTTGCCTGAATCGATGGCAAGTTTACCAAAATTAGAGGGGATTAGTCTTTCGATCAATCGTTTTGTAGTTTTTCCTGCGATAATAACTTCCGTAAAAGGATTGAAATCGTTAAGTATTGGTAGAAATAAAATTACGATTATACCTTCTGTTATTGGGGAAATGAAAAATCTTACAAGACTTGACTTACAAGAAAATGGAATAAAAGAGTTGTCTAAGGATATTAGTAAACTTAATTCGTTAGATTATCTTAATCTAAGTTACAATCCTTTAGTAAAATTAGATGAAAGTTTTGCGCAATTGACTTCGCTAAAAGAATTAGAAATGACGTTTTTAGAAATGCCTGTTTTTCCTGATGTGATCACACGTTTATTTGAACTTGAAATATTAAATATTGGTTATAACAAAATTTCGGAATTACCTGAGTCAATCTCTAATTTAGTTAATTTAAAAGAGTTATATGTAAATGATAACATGATCATAAAATTGCCGCCGTCATTAATTGAATTGGTAAATCTCGCTCGTTTAGATCTTCAAGCTAATAAATTAAAGTATTTGTCGAATGAGATCTGGACGATGCCTAGCTTGAAATACATTAATATTGATGGTAATAAAGGTTTTAAACTTACACCTGATCAACGTAAAATTCTCAAAAAGAAAAGCGAAGAAGCTTTTAATTAAAACACAAAAATATAACCAATTTGTATTCCCCAAAGCATTAATCGAGATTGATTAATCGGCGTGCAAGCAACTACATTCATACTTGAATTATTAGGTAAATTCATAATATCTGTAGCGGAAGAATTTACATTCACATCTCTAATATTAGCTAAATTTAGATAGGTGAAATCTTTACAGCCGGTTAAAAAACTTCCGGAAATTGTAAGTCGATTATCCATGTTTTGAGACTTGCCTAATAAATTGTTAATGGATATTTCCACTCCAATTTGTCCTCCAATTGCAGTGCAAAGGGTATGTTGAAAACGTTTACTATTGTATATTATATCATCTTCATCCCAATCGTTGTATTTAGAATGTTGTTGGGAATAATTTCCAAAAGGTTGGTTTATATCTGGTGCACTTACAGAAGAATTAAAAGAAACTAATCCAACTTGCGGGGTTACATAAAATCGAAATAAAGAATATTCATCTCCAGTTTGGAATTTAGCGCCAAGTAAATAGGTGTTGAAATTTGTTGTGTAATTTACTTTATACTTTAAATTATAATTGTATAAATATCCTGCGTTTATTATGGCATTTCTACTAACATTATAACTTGAGTTATAGGAATGCGTATATTCAAATTGAAAAAATATAGGGACATATTCAAAAGCCTTATAACCATAAGAGAAACCAAAACCTGCATTCGTATTCATGAATGGCATTTGGGATTTTATAGGAGCTTGGTATTGACCGAAAATTTGAATTTGATTTCTGTTTTGTGCTAAACCAAAAGAAGAAATTATCAAAAAAAGATAAATTATATTTTTCATTTTAATGGACTTACATTTTCTTCTAAATTAAAGTAATAATATAAGTTGAATAAATTACTTGTGTTAAAATATATTAAATGCGATTAATTTATAGAAACACGTGAGTATCCAGAAACTATTTTTGATAAAAGATCAGGATGAATTGCATCCTTATTAAGTAACATAACATTTCTAATTTTATCAAACGTTTCTGTAGGAATAAACAACCAACAATCCTTTAGTGTATCAAGTAATTGAGAAAGTTCAACTAAATGTTCAGATAGTAAATAGTCTAAATGATTTTCTATAAAAGTAATTCGATTTGCAATTTGCGAATGAATGGATTTACCTAATTCGGTTGGTTTATTATTTGAAAACAATGTGGATTTTTCGAAGAAGGGTTGAATAATAGTATGGTGAAATTTGTCATATTCCACTCCAAATTTTTGTTGAAGTTTTAAACGAATTTCATGTAATCTTAAGTCGTCCTTGTTTTCAAAAATGGAAAGCAATTCTTTTTCTATTTCAGAAAGGTTCGAATCTTTGGAATAATTTACTCCTAAACCAACAAAAGGTCTTGGTTTTAGCTTATCGTCCGTTTTGTTTACTTGTACTAATTTATTGGTTATTACAATTTGTTTATGAATAAATAAACTTTGAAGTGTTACATTGATGAGTTTAGAAGCATATTTTACATCTGGATGAAGTAGATAAGCATATTCAAACGTTTTTAGGTTATAAGTTAAAGGTTCTTTTAATAGGTCGTTAAATTTATCTTCATCTGCTTCCGTCCATTTTTTTAATCCTTTGGAGATTTTAAATCGCTTCAAATCGATAAATAAATATTGGTTTTTCTTTAAAAAGAAAAAAACGAATATGGTTGCAGGAATCGCAGCAAGTAGGCTATAAATTATTTTCTCGAGTACAAAATTCATGAAGTTAAATAAATAAGCATCTTCTGGATTTTTAGGGTCGTAGATTACTTTGGACAGTCCAACCGCATTGGAATTCACTTCAAATCGGTATTCTTTTTTGTCTTCCGCAATAAAATTTACACGTGAGTTATGTTCACCTGCGGTAAATGCGCTTAATTTAAAAACAGTTCCTTCCGCTTTTTTTCCAATCATTAACATGCGTAAGTTGGGGGTGAAAAAGACTAGAAATAATAAGATTACACTGATGATAAATAATTTGAGTCTGCCGATTTGAATTGTCATAAATATGTTTTTTTAGTTAAAAATAATAAATTTCATCCTAATAATTGGTTGGCTCCAATCCATAACCTTCAATTAACCTATTTTCAAATTTTCAAATCTTCATAGATAGATTAATACTTCCTATATTTATACTCTAATTTAATTTCAAACGATGAAACAGTTAACCTCTATTTTTACTTACATTTCTTGTTTTTGCTTATTTGGTTTTGTTTTTTATTTACAATCGATTGTACCAGATATTTCAATATATGCATATAAAGGATTGCGTTGGACTCTACTAGGTTTAATATTTTTCATTACCTATAAACGTAAGAAGTTATCCTTATGGATATTTTCTTCTATGCTATTAGGGATTGAATTTGGGATTGATTTTCCAACCTATGCGATCGAAACAGAACGTTTTGGAAAAATCTTCTTGCGTTTAGTTAAAACATTAGTAGCTCCTTTAATCTTCGCTACCTTGGTTGTTGGAATTGCCGGACATAGTAATATCAAACAATTAGGACGTATAGGTTTGAAAAGTATTCTGTATTTCGAAATTGTTACAACGGTAGCGCTTTTTGTTGGTTTGTTAGCTATTAACGTGAGTCAGGCTGGGATAGGGGTCAAAGTTCAAGCAACGAAAGTAAATTTAGAAAAATCGGCAGATTTATTAGAGCAAACACATGCTCCTAAAGATCATTTAATTGACATGTTTCCTGAAAACATCGCTAAATCGGTTGTAGAAAATCAAGTATTACAAGTAGTTATTTTCTCGATCATTTTTGCGGTTGCGATTGGTATGGTTTCCAATCAATCTCACAAAAATCGTATGCTAAGCGGGTGTGAAAGTTTAAGTGAAGTGATGTTTAAATTCACAGATATCGTGATGTATATTGCTCCATTGGCTGTCTTTGGTGCTTTGGCAAGTACGGTTGCTAAATCCGGTTTAGATATTTTACTGAATTTGTTCAAATTAGTAGGTACTTTGTATGTTTCACTTGTTGTGTTTATTACTTGTGTATTGCTACCGATTGCTTTGATAGCTAAGGTTCCAATTAGACGATTTATCAAAGCGGTTACAGAACCTGTTACTTTGGCTTTTGCAACAGCAAGTAGTGAAGCCGCTTTACCAAAAGCAATGGAAAACATGGAGAAGTTAGGTGTTTCTAAAAAAATTGTTGCTTTTGTTATTCCAACTGGTTATAGCTTTAATTTAGATGGAACCACTTTATATTTGTCTTTAGCTACGGTATTTGTTGCGCAAATGTCAGGTGTAGATTTGTCAATAGGTCAACAAATTAGTATTTGTCTAGTATTAATGTTGACATCAAAAGGTGTAGCTGGGGTTAGAGGTGCATCTTTTGTTATTCTTGCTGGTGCGGTTGCTTCCATGGGATTAGATCCAGAAAAGGCGAGTGTTATTTTAGCGGTAGACGCCTTAATGGATATGGCTAGAACAAGTGTAAATGTATTAGGTAATTGTCTTGCTTCGGTAGTTATTGCCAAAAGTGAAAAAGAGTTTTTTCTTTCTGAGGAAAATACATTAGAATTAGTATAGTTTACTATCAAATAATTACTTGGTGAGATTAATTCCATTTCTTTTCTTTAGTCTGTTTTTTCTTTTTTCTTGTAATAAATCAGAAAATCGATCGTGTTTTAAGACAACTGGTGAAATAATAACAATTCAACGTAATTTGCTTGGTTTTTCTTGTGTTCGTTTATATCAAAATATCAATTATGAGATTGTTCCAGATACGATCAATTATCTTGAATTAACTGGAGGTAAAAATGTACTGAATTTTATTTCTTCTACTATTTCTGAGAAGGTCTTAACGATTAAAGATAATAACACCTGTGCTTTTCTGAGAGATTTATCCATAAAGGTAACAGTTAAAATACATACGAAAGATTTGATTAATATCTATTACGAAGGTTCGGAATCGTTAATTTGTAGAGATACATTAAAAATGAATTACTTTTTATATGTACAACAAAGTGGAGGGGGAACTGCTAATTTACTCATTGAAGCTAAATACTTGGAAGCCTATGTGAATAGTGGAGTAGGAGATTTTAATTTAGCAGGCAAATGTAATGTGCTAACTGTTGGTTTAAATGGGAGTTCCTTTTGTGATGTGAGAGGATTAGAAGTAACTGATTCCATAACATTTATTCAAAATTCTTTTGGGGATATGAAAATTAAAGCGGATGTAATTCCTTTAAGAGGGGTTATTACAAGTACAGGAAACGTTTGGTGTCAAGGTTTACCAAGTTTTACGAAAGTGAATGAACTTTATACAGGGAAATTGAAATATTTGCCTTAGTCAAACTAAGAATGGTAGAATATTGTTTTTTATTTTTATATATTCGCATTATAACACGCGCAGATTATGTTAGAACAAACAATAAATTTTAAAATTACTACGACTAAGGAGTCAAAGATTTCTAAAGTAGATTGGGAAAACCTTCCTTTTGGAAAAATGTTTTCAGATCATATGCTTGTTATGGAGTATAGTGACGGGGAGTGGAAAGAACCTGAAATTACACCTTTTGGTCCAATTTCATTTCATCCTGCGACTTCTGCGATTCATTATGGTCAGTCCATTTTTGAAGGTATGAAGGCAAATAAATCGGCTGAAGGGGAAGTACTTATTTTCCGTCCAGATATGAATGCGAAACGATTCATTGAGTCTTGCGAACGTATGTGTATGCCAATTATCCCAGAGGGATTATTTGTAGAGTGTGTTCGTAAATTTGTTGAAATTGATAGAGATTGGATACCAAATAAACCTGGTTATTCCTTATACATTCGTCCTTTTATGTTCTCAACTGATGAGTTCGTAGGTATTCGTCCATCAGATACGTATAAATTCATCATTTTTGCTTGTCCAGTTGGTGCTTACTATAATGAGCCAGTAAATGTATTAATTGAAGAACATTACACACGTGCTGCGGAAGGCGGTGTAGGAAGAGCGAAAGTTGCAGGTAACTATGGTGCTTCTTTATATCCAGCGAAACAAGGACAATTAAAAGGATACCACCAATTATTGTGGACAGACGCTAAAACACATACGTTTGTGGAAGAGTCAGGCACTATGAATATTGTGTTTGTTATCAATGGTAAAATCCTTTCTCCAACGGAAGAAAACGATACAATCTTACGTGGTATTACAAAACGTAGTGTTTTGGAAGTTGCAAAAAAATGGGGGTATGAAATTGAAGAACGTAAAATTACAGTAGAAGAAGTGATTGCTGCAATTAAAGACGGTTCTTGTACAGAAGCATTTGGAGCAGGTACTGCAGCTACGATTGCACATATAAACAAAATCGGTTTCCGTGGAGAAGATTATTTTATCCCTGCCATCGAAACAAGAGAGTTTTCTTTGAAAGTTGAAAAATACATGAACGACCTAAAATCAGGTATTAGTCCAGATGAGTTTGGTTGGTTAGTGAAAGCTTAATTAGATACTATTTAATTATAAATCCCTGGAGAATTTCTTCAGGGATTTTTTTTGCACTACTTTTTGATGTTAATATCCGTAAAAAAATATATTTTTCAGGTTAACATTAAATTAACAGGGGGTGTTTGAAAAATAAATGTACTTTTTTTGGATTTACCCCCTAAAAAAAATACCTTTGTTAAGAAAAATTTAATTTTATGGCTACAATTAGACAACAAGCGTATCAAGATGTTTTGAATCGTAAAGCAAAACACTCCGATTACAATGGAAAAATCTCTTCTTTATTTGGTGAAAACGTATTTCATTTAGATGTAATGCGTGAGTTTTTACCTGGAGATGCTTACAAAAGCATGGTAGATGCTATCAATAGTGGTAATGGTGTTCGTTTGGATCGTAAAATGGCGGATCAAGTTGCTTCTGCAATGAAAGATTGGGCGTTAACGAAAGGAGCTACACATTATACACACTGGTTTCAACCGTTGACTGGTTCAACTGCTGAAAAACACGATGCATTCTTCAAGCCTGTTGGTCCTGGTAGAGCGATTGAAAAATTTGATGGTGATTTATTAGTGCAACAAGAGCCTGATGCTTCTTCTTTCCCTAATGGAGGAATTCGTAATACATTTGAAGCACGTGGTTATACTGCTTGGGATCCATCTTCTCCAGCGTTTGTAATTGGTAAAACTTTATGTGTGCCTACGATTTTCATCTCTTATACAGGGGAATCTTTGGATTTTAAAATGCCATTAATTAAAGCACTTCACGCAGTAGATACTGCAGCAGTGGAAGTGTGTCAATACTTTGATAAAAACGTTGTTAAAGTAAATGCTACCTTAGGTTGGGAACAAGAATATTTCCTAATTGATAAAGCATTCTACAATGCACGTCCTGATATTATGATGACTGGTAGAGCGTTGTTTGGTCATGCTTCTGCAAAAGGTCAACAATTAGAAGATCACTACTTTGGTTCTATTCCAGAAAGAGTAGAAGCGTTTATGCGTGACTTCGAACAAGAAGCGGTTCGTTTAGGTATTCCAGTAACTACACGTCACAATGAGGTTGCTCCTAACCAATACGAGTGTGCTCCAATCTTTGAAGAATGTAATTTAGCAAACGACCACAACTTGTTGTTGATGGATTTGTTAGAGAAAATTGCAATCAACCATGATTTCCATATTTTATTACACGAAAAACCATTTTCTGGTGTAAATGGATCTGGAAAACACAATAACTGGTCATTATCTACCAATACGGGTGTTAACTTATTAGCTCCAGGAAAAAATCCTAAATCGAACTTACAATTCTTAACATTCTTTGTAAATACGATTGCAGCGATTCATAACAATGCAGATTTATTAAGAGCTTGTATCGTTTCTGCGAGTAATGACCACCGTTTAGGTGCAAATGAGGCTCCTCCAGCAATTATTTCTACGTTTATTGGTTCTCACTTATCTTCTATGTTAGATGAATTAGAGAAAAACGTGAAGTCTGGTAAAATGACGCCGCAAGATAAAACAGAATTGAAATTAAATATCGGTAAGATTCCACAAATCATGTTGGATAATACGGATAGAAACAGAACTTCTCCTTTTGCATTTACAGGAAATAAATTTGAGTTCAGAGCGGTAGGTTCTTCTGCAAACTGTGCTTCTGCAATGATTGTTTTAAATACGATTATGGCGGATCAGTTGATTCAATTCAAAAAAGATGTGGATGCAAGAATCAATGGTGGTGACGCTAAGGATGAAGCAATCTTGAAAGAACTTCAAAAATTAATTACAGATTCTAAGAAAATTCGTTTCGAAGGAAATGGATATGGTGATGAGTGGGTTAAAGAAGCAGAAAGTAGAGGTTTGAACAACTTTAAAGATACACCACGTGCTTTAGGAGTTTGGTCTGAGAAGAAAACGATCGAAATGTTTGAGAAATTAAACATCTTGACAGAAAGAGAAATTGAAGCGCGTAAAGACATCGATTTTGAAAACTATGTGCACAAAATTCAAATTGAAGCACGTTTGATTGGAGAAATTGCTCAAAATCAAATTATACCAGCAGTGGTAGAATACCAAAACCGTTTGATTCAAAATGTTCAAGGATTAAATGCTGTATTAGGTTCTGATGCAAAAGCAGCAACAAAATCACAAGTAGAAATCATTACTAAAATTTCTTCCCACTTAAATTCTATGAAGTCTTTATGTGACACTATGTTAGAAGAAAGAAAAGCGGTGAATAAAATCGATAGTATTGAAGAAAAAGCAGTAGCTTATTGTGATAAAGTAAAAGTTTATTTTGACGAAATTCGATACCATGCGGATAAATTAGAATTATTAGTGGACGATGAATTATGGCCATTGGCAAAATTCAGAGAAATGCTTTTCACGAAGTAATTAATTAATTGCACAAAACAAAAAACGCGGTAGTCTGACTATCGCGTTTTTTTGTTAAATTCGATACTGATGAGTCAAAAAATACAAATTCAACTTCGTCCAGAGGAAGCTACCTCGGAAGTAATGGTGCACGAATTACTAAGTAAACACTTAGGTTTACCTAAGGATTCTTTCACTTTTTATTGGAGAAAACGTTCTATAGATGCACGTAAACGTGATATTAAAATCAATGGAACTTTTGAAATTTTTGAAAAAGGAGAAGCAATTCCTGATCAAGAAATTCATTTTCCTGTTAAAGATGTATCCAATAACCAAGTAATTCATATTATTGGTGCTGGACCTGCAGGCTTGTACGCTGCATTAAAAGCAATCGAACTTGGTTTTAAACCTGTAATTTTTGAGCGTGGGAAGGATGTGAAATCCCGAAGACGTGATTTAGCGAAATTGAATAAAGAGCAAATTGTCAATCCAGAATCTAATTATTGTTTTGGTGAAGGTGGGGCTGGTACGTATTCCGATGGTAAATTGTATACCCGTTCTAAAAAACGTGGAGATGTCCAACAAGCGATGGAATGGTTGGTTTATTTTGGAGCGGATAAAGATATTTTAGTGGATGCGCATCCACATATTGGAACAAATAAACTTCCGAAACTGATTGAAAACATACGTGAATTCATCAAGTCTTGCGGTGGTGAAGTACATTTTGAATCAAAGTTGACCGATATTCACATTGAAAACAAAAAGATTGTTGGTTTAACGATAAACGAAAATCAAAAAATAGCCGCTGAATATGTAATCTTAGCGACTGGTCATTCTGCGCGCGATATCTTTTATTTACTTCATAAGCGAGGGGTAAAAGTACAAGCTAAACCCTTTGCACTGGGAGTTCGTATTGAGCATACGCAAGATTTAATCGATAAGATTCAATATAGTGGTCGACTAAACGATGATTTTATTCCACCTGCTTCCTATTCTTTAGTAACCCAAGTGGATGGGAGAGGAGTATATTCGTTTTGTATGTGTCCCGGTGGAATTGTCGCGCCATGTGCAACGGAGCAAGAAGAAGTGGTTACGAATGGTTGGTCTCCATCCAAACGTAACAATCCTTATTCAAATTCAGGAATCGTAGTAAGTATATCTCCAGCCGATTTTCCTGGAAAAGAAAACGATCCTTTTGTGTGTTTGGATTTCCAAAAATCGGTAGAAAAAGCGTGTTGGGTAGCTGCAGGTAAAACACAACGTGTCCCTGCACAGTGTATGAAAGATTTTGTAGATAATAAATTAACGAAAGAATTCCCAAGGTCGTCCTATCAACCAGGTATTGTTTCTGTAAACTTACATGAAGTCCTTCCAAAGTTTGTAGCCAAACGTTTGCAACAAGCGTTTATTGATTTTGGTCGTAAAATGCCTGGGTATTTGACGAATGATGCAGTGCTACATGCACCAGAGTCACGTACAAGTTCGCCGGTTCAAATTCCACGCGACAAAGAATCCATGATGCATCCAGATGTTTTTGGTTTGTTTCCATGTGCAGAAGGCGCTGGTTATGCTGGTGGTATAATCTCTGCTGCGATCGATGGAATGCAGTGTGTTAGTGCGATAAGGAGAGTGACGGGAGACGGAAGTGACGAGTGACGGAAGTAAAGAAATAACAATGGAAAAACCAATATTTTATTTTGAAAAGTTTAATACTTGGGATGTAATTTCGATTATATCGTATTTACTAATTTCAATTATAGTTTACTTCCAATGTACATTGTCAGATTTTGGAATAGTACATATGTATGCATTTATTACTCAATTTTTCTTGATTACTTTCAATTATAAATCATTGCGTAATCTTTCCGTATATTTTGTTTGGCTAGTAATTGGGGGTATTCATTTATTTGTTTATTTTAAATTAATCGATTTACCTGATTTAGTCGGGATGCACGATCATTCAGCTAAAGATTTAAAAAATACTATGATAATTTTGGGATATTATCAGGTAATTAGATTTATAAGCGCAAGAACACAAGGACAAGAATGGGTATGTCCTGGAGGTTCATTTAGATATGATTTTTTCGATAATCGTAAAATAACAATTATAGATAAAGTATTAACTGGCAGTTACTTTGCTTTGTTTTTTATTTTGCTTTTTAATTAAATAAAAAACAGCGTATTTCTACGTAATCTTCTTAGAGACTGATTATTATCATTAAAAATGCATTAATTTTATTTCCATTAAGGATTAGTAAAATAATGCATTTACCCCATTACAAATTAACAACAGGAATCTCTTCATCCATTTTTGAATTTACAAGTCAGGGTCCAAAAGGAGAAATACCAAAAATTATCATTTTCTCTAAAATGTCAAGGAATGATATGTATAATCTAGCTTTTGGAGATTATTATATAGTAACTAGACAAGTTGACGATAAGATAATTTCAAATAATGCTGATAGTGAAAAAGTTCTAACAACAGTTGTACGAGCAGTTTATATTTTTACTAAAAATAATCCTCACTTATTAATTTATGCTCAAGGCAGTTCAAAATCTAGAACTAGACTCTATCGTATGGGGATTCCAAAGTATTTAAAAGAGGTTAAAAATGATTTTATAGTTTTTGGAAGAAATAATAATAATTGGGAAGAATTTCAATTAAATATCGACTATGATTCTTTTGTAATTAAAAGAAAATCACTTAAATTTGAGTAACAAAACACTTATCACCATGGAACCGAAAAAAAATCGTACACTTGATGCTTGGAAAGATGTAACAATAGACCCTTCATTAGATCGTTTTTTAACAATGGAAATTCCTTTTGTTCAAGAGAAAATCAAAAGTGGTGAGGATGCAAT
>CANGOF010000006.1 GCA_947455515.1 Flavobacteriia bacterium | reverse complement strand
CGTGAAAGCATTTCTTTCCTCTGCAGGAGTAGATGTAGAAACGAGAGATATCTCTTTAGCAGCGCGTATCCTAGCTAGTTTCCCAACGTATTTAAATGCTGATCAACAAGTAAATGATGCCTTGACTGAACTTGGTCAATTGGTAAACCTACCTGAAGCAAATATTATCAAACTTCCAAACATCAGTGCTTCTGTTCCTCAGCTTGTAGCTGCGGTGAAAGAATTACAAGCTGCTGGTTTTGCTATTCCTACCTACCCTGTTGACCCACAAACAGACGAAGAAAAATCTGTTCGTGCTACGTACGACAAAATCAAAGGGAGTGCTGTGAACCCGGTTATTCGTGAAGGAAACTCTGACCGTAGAGCGCCATTCGCTGTGAAAGAATATGCACGACAAAATCCACACTCTATGGGTGCTTGGAGCAAAGACTCAAAAACGAAAGTGGCTACAATGACTGCTGGAGATTTTAGAGCAAACGAACAATCTGTATTGATTGAAAATCCTACTAAAGTAAACATCGAATTCGAAGGAAAAGATGGTTCGAAAGAAACGTTGAAAGCGAACTTAGGACTAATCGCTGGTGAAATTATCGATGCGACACATATGAGCGTAAAAGCGTTAAACGCATTTTTAGCAGAACAAGTAGCATACGCGAAAGCAAACAACATCTTGTTTTCAGTTCACATGAAAGCAACAATGATGAAGGTTTCTGATCCTGTGATCTTTGGTCATATCGTAAAAGTATATTTTGCGAATGTTTTCACTAAACACGCTGCGAAAATCAAAGAACTTGGTGTGAACGTGAACAATGGCTTGGCTGATTTATTAGACAAGGTGAAAGGTCACGCGGATATCGAAGCAGATATCGAAGCTGCTTTTTCAAATGGTCCAGCAATCGCAATGGTAAATTCTGAAAAAGGAATTACGAACCTACACGTTCCTTCGGATGTAATTATCGATGCTTCTGTTCCTGCAATGATCCGTACTTCTGGTCAAATGTGGAACAAAGAAGGAAAATTACAAGATACATTAATTGTTATTCCAGATTCTAGTTATGCTGGAGTGTACGATGCAACGGTGAATTTCTGTAGAGAAAATGGAGCATTCGACCCAAGAACAATGGGAACGGTTTCTAACATCGGTTTGATGGCGCAAAAAGCAGAAGAATATGGTTCACACGACAAAACATTCGAAATCAAAGCGGATGGTGTTGTGAAAGTGGTTGCTGAAAACGGAACTATATTGATGAGTAGCGAAGTGGAAGCTGGTGATATCTGGAGAGCTTGTCAAGTGAAAGATGCTCCAATCCAAGACTGGGTAAAATTAGCGGTTAACCGTGCGAAAGCAACACAATGGCCTACAATTTTCTGGTTGGATGAATCACGTGCACACGACAGACAAATCATTGCGAAAGTGCAAAAATACTTGAAAGACTACGATACAACTGGTTTAGATATTCAAATTTTATCTCCAACAGAAGCAACGCTTTATTCCTTGAAAAAAGTGAAAGCGGGAGAAAATACAAACTCTGTAACAGGTAACGTATTACGTGACTACTTAACCGATTTATTCCCAATCTTAGAAGTGGGTACAAGTGCTAAAATGCTCTCGATCGTTCCTTTAATGAATGGTGGTGGTTTATTCGAAACTGGTGCGGGTGGGTCTGCTCCAAAACATGTTGAACAATTCTTAGAAGAAAACCACTTACGTTGGGATTCACTAGGAGAATTTTTAGCTTTGGCGGTTTCCTTAGAACACTTAGGAAATACCTACAACAATCCGAAAGCTGCTGTATTAAGTCAAACATTAGACAAAGCAACTGCTCGTTTGTTATTGGAAGACAAATCTCCTTCTAAAAACGTGAAAGAATTAGACAACAGAGGTTCACATTTCTACTTGGCGTTATTCTGGGCGGAAGAATTAGCAAACTGCGACGATGCTGAAATCAGTGCTTCTTTCAAAGGCTTGGCTGCTGAATTAGAAGCAAACAAAGAAACTATTTTAAATGAATTAAACGAAGTACAAGGACAAGCTGTAAACATTGGTGGTTACTACTGCCCAAATACAGAGTTAGCAGCGAAAGCTTTACGTCCGAGTGAGACGTTTAATCACGCGATTGAGTCTTTACTTGTAAAAGCATAAAAATTGTTTTGTTGATTTTTACTTCGTTCGACTTCAAAATTAAAATCCTCATTTACTTCAGTAAACTGCGGTATTTAATTTCTTGTCTGCCTCGTAAAATTTCAACTAACCAATTTTTAAATAACATACTCTCCTTTCGTTAAGATTGGAGAGTTTTTTATTAAATAAAATATCAAATGAAGAATTTAATCCTATTTGTTTTACTTATTACCTTATTCAGTTGCGGAACGATTCAACCAAAAGCGCCTGCAATACAAACTGTTGAACCTGTTGTAAAACAAGAAAAATCTGAAATCAATGTTCCGATTCAGGTTGACCTTACCTCCTACCTCAAAGAAGCAGAAAAACAAACACCTAAAACATTCGAAGATGAGAAAAAACAATGTGAAGGCATTAGTTTTTGGTATAAATTAGAACGAAATCCCTTAGAATTTGATGGTAAAGACAATAACTTACTACTCGAACTTTCAGGGAAATATGCGATTAAATTGAATTACTGCCCGAAATGTACAGGTATGTTCACCGACGAGGATCACTGTATTACACCAAGAATTTATGCGAGTTGTGGTGTAGGTGAACCAATGCGTAAAATCAAAGTGAGTACGTCTACAGCACTTTCTATTGCAAGCAATTACCAGCTTCAAGCGAAAACGGAAGTCAAAGAAATTGAAACCATCGACAAATGTCAAATTACTGTTTTTAAAGTAGATGCAACTAAAAAACTGGAAGAAGAAATGGCGAAAGCCTTGAAAGATGTCACCAAAGACATCGACAAGAAAATCGCAGATACGGATGTCAAAAAACAAGTCACAGATATTTGGAAACAACTAAACACTCCTATCTCTATTGCAGGAATGGGATATTTTTCGCTCAATCCTAGTTCTTTAAGTATCTCGAATCCTGAGTTCTCCAAAAACAAATTAAACTTAATCGTTTCAATCTCTGCTTTTCCTAAAGTGTTACTCGAAACAAAAAACTCACCGATTCCTCTACTTCCAAACCTAAGTAATAACAAAGAGAAAAACAGCGGCTTCTCCATCCATTTAGACATCAACGGTAGTTACCAATCGATCAATAACTTATTGAGTAAAAACATCAATGGAAAAGAAATTCTACTCAAAAAAGAAAAAATCATCTTAGACTCCGTGAAAATTTTAGGTGCTTCCCACAAACAACTTTCTTTCCAAGTACACTTCTCTGGAAAACGAAGTGGGATTCTCTACTTAGTCGGCACACCAACTTTCGATAAAGAAAAACAAGTGATCTCATTTCCAGATCTTACGTTTGATATCGACACCAAAAACAAATTACTAAAAAGTGCAGCGTGGCTCTTCGACGATCTGATAACTGATAAAATTCGCGAAGCTGCAATATATGACTTGAAAAATGATTTAAAAAACAATAAAGCGCTTGTAGAAAAAGAATTGAATCGTGACTTAGATAAAAACATTCGTATGGCTACTACAATTTCGTCGATTGTAATTGATGGAATCTATCCAATGGACAATGAATTATTGATTCAAAGTAGTTTGAATGGCGAATTGAAAATCTTGGTGAAATAATTATTTCCCCGCAATCCATCCTGTCGTCCAAGCCGCCTGAAAGTTAAACCCACCGGTAACTCCATCCACATCCAACACTTCGCCTGCAAAAAACAATCCCGGTTGATGACGACTTTCCATGGTTTTAAAATCTACTCCGTCTAAACCGATTCCACCGGCAGTAACAAATTCTTCTTTAAACGTCGTTTTACCCTTTACCTCATAGCGATCATTCAATAAGGTGTTCACTAATTTATTAAACGCTTTACCTGTCACCTCTTTCCAACGTGCATCAATTGAAA
The DNA here is from genome assembly GCA_947455515.1 of Flavobacteriia bacterium. Taxonomy (GTDB): domain Bacteria; phylum Bacteroidota; class Bacteroidia; order Flavobacteriales_D; family Crocinitomicaceae; genus CANHVK01. The sequence goes on along the minus strand of CANGOF010000006.1, from coordinate 50,528 downwards.
TTGCTGATTTTTCAACTAAATATTCCCACAAACGACTAGATAGACCAAAAGGATTGTAATTACTAATTTTCTTATCCGCATTCGTTTCTTTGACACGCTCTAGATCCTGACGTAAGGTGTCTTCTTTTTTGGTATGCAACCAATTGACCAATACAGCAAAATCGTAATTGTTATCTGCTAAAATTCGTGCCCCAAAGGCAGATAATTTCAATATTGCAGGTCCACTCATCCCCCAATGGGTAACCAACAAAGGTCCATCTGCTTCCAATTTTGTTTTTTCTACGCGAACCATCGCTGGCTCAACTACGATCCCCATCAAAGAACGTATAGGCTCATTGGGCATGTTAAACGTAAACAAAGATGGAACTGGTGAAATAAGCGTGTGTCCAAACTTTTCTGCCCAACGAAGCGAATCCGCCTTGGGTTGACCACCCGTAGTATAAATCACACGATCTGCGAAAATTTCTTGCTCAAGCGATTTCAACACAAAACGTCCGTTTTCAAAATGAATATCGATAATGGGTGTTTGTTGTTGTACGCGTACACCCAAACGTTTTGCTTCAAACTCAAAACAATCAATGATCGTTTGTGAACTATTGGATTTTGGGAAAATACAATTATCAGGTAAAGTCTCAAGTGCTACCCCACGATTTTTAAACCAATCTATCGTCGATTGTGCATTAAATTGCTCAAATGCTTTGCGTAATTGATTCGTTCCTCTCGGATAAAATTTTGAAAGTTCTTTGTTATCAAAACAAGCATGGGTAACATTACATCTCCCACCACCAGAAACCTTCACTTTCGATAGCACCTTATTCGACTTTTCGTAAATGGTTACCTGTGCATTCGGATGGTGTTCCTTCGCAGAAATCGCCGCAAAAAAGCCAGCAGCACCTCCACCTACAACCGCAATGTTAAGATTTGAACTCATATAACAAAAATAGTCAAATTATAGGTGAGCGTGATTCACCATTTAGAAATTAAGAAATTTAGGATTCGAAGCTATCACTTTTTCTCTTATCGGACAGCCTTCCACATGACATCCATCTAAATAGCCAATACTCATTAAAAATTCATTCACAATCTCTCCTCCGGTAAATTTGAATGTCTTTTTAAACAGCTTCATCCAATCTTTCAATACCAAGGGATGATGATGATCCAACCAAGCACTAAACGAACCATACGACTCTTGAAATTGCACTATCACTTGCGCATTATGTATCGCAGCATGCACTTTCAAACGATTGCGAATTATTCCTGCATCTTCTAATAAACGAGCCACATCTTCCTCCCCATAATTAGCAACCACCTTTACCTCAAACTGACTATAAGCCTTTTTGAAATTTTGTTGCTTTTGCAAAATGGTATTCCAACTCAACCCAGCTTGGTTAATCTCCAATATCAAACGTTCAAACAACTCGTTGTCATCCATAATCGGAAAACCATACGCAGTATCGTGATAGATTTTGTGCAAATTATCTGCATTCATGCGAGAAACGGCATCGCAGTAGGAGGTTGGTTTGGGTGGTTGATTCATATGCGTTCTTCTATAAATTGCTTTTTTTTGTTCAATTTTTTTGTTTGCCTCAAAAAATCTAATTTTTAGAAGCCTACATTTACAATAAAAAAATCTCAAAACACACTCCCAAATCCATGTAACTTCTTCATCCAATATTCAGAATTCTCTATTTCTGAAATAATCACACCTTTCGATGTGCTAGCATGTATCATTTTCAATGGCTCTCCTTTTTCGGAAATGATGATACCTACATGTGTAACATCATCCGAACCACTATTAAAAAACACCAAATCGCCCTTGGTAACTTCGTCTTTTTCTAATTTACGACAAGTTGCAAATTGATCGCGAGAACTACGACCAACTTGTACGTTCGCTTTTTGAAAAACAAAACAAGTAAATCCACTACAATCAAACCCTTCTGGAGTAACTCCCCCAAAAACATAGGGCACCCCAATGTGCTGCTGTGCAATCTCGACTACTAACTCCCGATCTGATGGTAATACTTCCGTTTTTTTTGGGGAAGCGATATTGCGTTGATCAGTATAAGGCAAACCTTCAAAAAGTCCTACAAGTACCTCTTTTAATCTTCGGTAGGACTCCTTATTTTTCTTGGTTTTGTATTTTTCTAATTCGTCTAACAAATAAAAACGTAACGCAGAAATCTCCTCTTTGTGTTTCACAAAAAGCAATTTACTTTCAGGTATTAGCTTAAGTTCTTTCAATAAATTACCTCCCTCAACCCAAGGGGAAGGATTCCGACGTTTAAATAAAAACTTATTTTCCAAGCGTAATAAGGATATAGCAAGATAATAACGCGGGATTAATGAAGTATCATAATCGGGATTATTTACCAACTTATCTGCATTCCAATAGGTCAACCGATAATTTCCTTGAGAATACAATAAACTTAATTTATTCAAACTACGGTCCTGTCCATACGTATTCGATAAGCATAAAACAAAAAGTAACATACCAATAAATCGTATTCTAAGCGAATGTATCATACTACTAATTTACAAAACAAGTTCCTAAAATCCTCATTTTATAGATAATTGTTACATTTACACCATAAACAATTGAATCATTAGCTCCCATGTCAGTACATAAAGACGTTAAAAAAGTTACCACTCACGTACTTCAAGAAATGAAAAATCGTGGCGAAAAAATTTCCATGCTTACTGGATATGATTTTTCAATGGCAAGAATTATTGATGCATCTGGTATCGATGTCATTTTAGTAGGAGATTCTGCTTCCAATGTGATGGCTGGTCATGAAACGACATTACCAATTACACTCGACCAAATGATCTATCATGCAGCTTCTGTTGTTCGTGCTGTCGAACGTGCACTAGTGGTTGTAGATATGCCTTTCGGGTCGTACCAAGGCAACTCCAAAGAAGCACTTTCAAACGCGATTCGTATCATGAAAGAGACGGGTGGTCACTCCGTAAAAATGGAAGGTGGTGAAGAAATTATTGAATCTATCAAACGTATTTTGACTGCTGGAATACCTGTAATGGGTCACTTGGGGTTAACACCTCAATCTATCTATAAATTTGGCACTTACGTAGTTCGAGCTAAAGAAGAAGATGAAGCTAATAGATTGATAAATGACGCGAAATTATTAGAAGAAGCAGGGTGCTTTGCAATCGTCCTTGAGAAGATTCCTGCTCAACTTGCAGAATTAGTTGCTAAGTCTGTTTCCATTCCAATCATCGGAATTGGCGCTGGTAATGGTGTCGATGGACAAGTACTCGTAGTTCATGACATGCTTGGAATTAACAATGAATTTAGTCCTCGTTTTTTACGTAAATATAACAATCTGTACGAACAAATGTTAACTTCTTTTCAGGCCTATATTTCCGATGTAAAATCAGGAGATTTCCCGAACGAAAACGAACAGTATTAAATCGAATGATACAAGGAAATCAAAATTTACCAGACATTGAGATTCTCTATGAAGACAACCACGTGATTGTAGTGAACAAAAAACCATCGGACATAGTGCAAGGCGACAAAACGGGTGACACAACCATGCCGGATAAAATCAAGGAATTCCTTAAAATCAAATACGACAAACCTGGAAATGTTTTTTGTGGTGTTGTACATCGACTCGATCGACCAACCAGCGGAGCAATAGTATTTGCAAAAACAAGTAAAGCATTATCCCGATTAAATGAGCAATTCAAAACACACGAAACAAATAAGGTATATTGGGCAGTAGTTGACAATAAACCGGAACAAAAACAAGGTAAATTAGAAAACTTCTTACTCAAAAACGAAAAACAAAATAAATCCTACGTCCATACAAAGGATGTGAACGGATCTAAGAAAGCTATTCTATATTATAAGCTGTTAAATTCCTCCGACAAATACCACTTATTAGAGGTAAACTTAGAAACAGGAAGACACCACCAAATTCGAGCACAACTTTCTAATATAAAATGTATTATAAAAGGTGACTTAAAGTATGGAGCAAAGCGTTCAAATCCTGACGGATCGATTCATTTACATGCTCGCTTCTTAGAATTTGATCATCCAACAACGAAAGAGAGAATCAAAGTAATAGCACCCGTCCCCAAGGAACCGTTATGGTTGTGGTTCGAAACGAAAAATAGTTAATTTGACATTTTCCCAAAAATGAACAAACTTTTTACCTTTTTTTGACTATATTTAATTTTAGTACATCAGAAACACATCCTTATTAAATGTTCACAAACACCATTTTAGGTAAAATTTTATTTTTTTTAAGATCATTCTTTCCTATCCAGTTACTTTTTGGTCACTTAAAGTATAATCTTTTTGCGTTATCATTTTGGATTTTTTTATTCCTAATCATAACAGATAAAGTTGGTTTTTCCTACGGAATTCCTTTCCTCTTTTATTCTCCTGAATATAATGGAGAAATTGGATGGATTTCCTTTGCGTTAATGGGATTCGCTATTGGAGGATTTACCATGGCATTTAATACCTATAGTTACATGAAATTAGGAACAAAATATGCCTTTTTAGCTACATTATCCCGTCCGTTTATTCGTTTCTGTTTCAACAATTCCATACTTCCAATTATTTTTAACATCTATTTTATCTATCGCTTTATTAACTTTCAACGTACCGAAGAATTTGCAACGGATATAGATATTTATGGGTACATTTTTTCCTATATTGGAGGTTTCACACTATTCATTGCCATTTCACTTTTGTATTTTTTCCCGGTAAATAAAGATGTCTATAAGTTATTAGGAAAGTCGAGTGAAGAAGAAAAAATTGAAGAAGGTGTTGGATCAATTCTTCATAACAATATCCATTGGACGGATTATTTCAAATACCAAAAAGACCGTACTTTTATTTACATGGTAACTCTATTCTATTGGAGAAAAAGTAGATCCATCAAACATTACGATAAATTATTATTAAAACGAGTTTTTTCAAGAAATCGAATCAATTCTTCCTTTTTTGAAATTGTTACCATCGTAGCATTCGTATTTATCGGTGTTTTTCGAAACTCCCCGTTTTTTGAAGTCCCTGCAGCTATGAGTTTTGTTATGCTTCTCACTATTATCTTAATGCTTTTCAGTGCATTTCGATCATGGTTTGGTTACTGGACTCAGGCGATCATTATCATTTTAGTAATTCTCATGAATTATTTAAGTACAACTACATCTTGGTTCCACTATACAAGTTATGGGTATGGCTTATCCTACAAACCTGAAAAATTAGTTCCTTTTAACATTGAAACTATCACTGAACTAAACTTAGAAAAAGAAAAAGTGATTGCCGCTCGAGAAAAATACATTCAAGTTTTAGAAAATTGGAAAAAATCAACTGGAGAGAAAAAACCAAAAATGATATTGGTAATGACTTCTGGAGGGGGATCACGAAGTGCTGTTTGGACATTTTCAGTACTTCAAAAAGTCGACAAGCGTTTTAATGGAAATTTTTCACAACATATACATACCATGACTGGTGCTTCAGGAGGTTTGATTGGAGCGGCCTATTACAGAAGTTTGTTATTGGAAGATAAATTAAATCATACAACAAAACGATTTAACGAAGACTTACAAAAAAATATTTCAAAAGATTTATTAAACAAATTAATTTTCGCAGCTTACTCAAACGACCTATTCTATAGAGATCGAATTACTTTAGGGAAAAACACCTATACAAAAGACCGTGGATTCGCTTTTGAGCAGCAATTACACGAGAACACGAATAACACAATGAATGTACCTCTCTCCTATTTTAAAAAACCAGAAGAGACTGCTTTAGTTCCTACGATGTTTTTCACACCAACAATCGTAAATAACGGCAGAAGATTATTGATTTCTACACACAATATGTCTTTCCTTTGCGTTCGAAATAAATCAACATCGGGATTAACCTCCTCTTATGAGTACGTAGATTACCAATCCTATTTTAAAAACAACACAACAAATGACTTACGCTTCAGTTCGATCATGCGTATGAGTGCTACTTTCCCTTTTGTTTTACCAATGGTTACCATGCCAACCAAACCAACCATGCATATTATGGATGCAGGCTTGAGAGATAACTACGGAGGGAAATTAACCATGGAGATCATGTATACGATGCGAAAATGGATAAAGAATAACACAAGTGGTGTCATCATCTTACAAATTCGCGACACTAAAAAGCTTTTGAGAGGTGACGTAGTAAAAAACGTTTCCCTAATCAATAAATTTACCATGCCATTTGGAAATATGTATGACAACTTTCCAAAAACACAAGATTTTGATCAGGAAACATTAATGCGTTATGCAACCCATAAAATTGGATTTCCTGTACATTTTATTTCTTTCAATTTATTAGAAGAACAGAAAAAAAGAATTTCGTTGACATGGCATTTAACAGGACAAGAAAAAGCGCGAGTAAACAAAGCTTTTTATAGTCGAGGAAACAAATATGCTTTGCATCAATTAGAACGTTTAATGAGAGAATCAAGATAATATGGAAGCTGTTAGTCAACTATACCAATACAATAGTGATGAATTTACGATAGATTCAAATTCAGCCAAGTTTTTCTCCGAACATTTCAAAAACATTTTAGATAAAAATCCTAAGGATACATATTGGTTGAATTTTCACTCCATTTCGTGTAAAGACTCTTTAGAGACTTTATTTAATTCGCTTTCTATTGACAAACTAACAATAGAGAGTATTTACAAAACGGAGAAAAGACCAAAGATTGAAGAGTATCCTGATTATTTATATTTCACCGTTCGTTCAGCTTTATCTAAAGGATTGAATTCTTTCTTTTTGAATAAAGACCAAATTTCGTTTATTTTAGGTAAAAATTTTCTTATTTCCTTTCAGTCCAAAAAATCAGAGCATTTTGAAGATGTTCGTGATAGAATTGAAAAGAAACGTGGGAAAATTCGTAGTAAAGGTCCCGATTTTCTTCTATTCAGAATGCTTGAAAGCATAACCGACAATTATTTTGAAGTATTAGATGACATTGTGAAATCCATTGAAAAAATTGAGCATAATCTTATAAATACTCCTGACAATTCCATACTTAAAGAAATTGAGGTTCAAAAACGAAAACTAATTGAACTTCGTAAAATTGTTTTTCCAATAAAAGAAATTGCTTCCCACTTAGAAAGAGTAATTACTCCCTTAATTGATAAATCCAATCATTATTATTTTTCTGAAATAAAAGATAATTGTTTAACTGTTTTAGAGGAAATCGATGACAATAAACAAATTTTAGACGGATTTTCAAACCTATATTTTGCAGTTCAAGGCCAACGAATGAATCAAGTAATGAAATTACTCACTGTTGTAAGTTCCATATTCATCCCTTTAACTTTTATAGCAGGAATTTATGGTATGAATTTTAGAGATATTCCTGAGTTAAGTCTAAAATATGGTTACTATATCTGTTGGGGTATAATGATACTAATAACTGGTATTTTACTATTTGCTTTTTATAAAAGAGGATGGTTTAAGTGATCACACCTTAAACTCTGTACGATTGACAATAGATCTACCTAATGTCAAACCGTCTGCATAGTGTAGTTCACTACCTACAGTTACGCCACGAGATAGCGTAGTAATTCGAAGATCAAATTCTTTCAGTTTCTTATACAAATAAAAATTTGTTGTATCTCCTTCCATGGTTGGACTCAATGCGAAAATAATTTCTTCTACCTCCCCACATGCGGCTTTTTCAACCAAAGAAGGAATGTTTAAGTCGGAAGGACCTACCCCATCCATTGGTGAGATTATGCCACCTAACACATGGTAGATTCCTTTATAGGAAGATGTTTCCTCTATTGCCATCACATCTCGCACATCTTCAACCACACACACTATCGAGCGAGTTCGTTGTGGATTTACGCAGATAAAACACATTGTTTCGTCCGAAATATTTCCACAAGAAGTACAGTGTTTCACTTTTTCCTTCATGGTGATAAAAGACTGAGCAAAACGTTCTATTTCTTCTGGCTTTCTATTCAATAACTGTAAAACAAGTCGTAGCGCTGTTCGTTTACCAATACTTGGTAAAGTAGCTAACTGCTCAACAGCATCTTCCATGTATTTTGAAGGTAATTTCATAAGTGAAAATGTAGACGTAAAGTTACATTCAAAAAAGCATACCAAGAAAAAAACAATAAATTATATTTATACCTTTGCTGTGTGAATCCAACCGAACTCGTTACTTTCAACTTCTTAGGTCTACACCTACAGGAACCTATGTCAATATTTTGGGACGGATTAATCTCTATCATTTCATTTTATTTTTATTTTCTACTAAAAAAAAGACAATTCCATGCTTCTCGAAGTTTTCAAACATTCTTTTTTTGGATGGGAAGCGCTACTTTTTTTGGAGTGATTGGACACGTATTTTTCTATTACCTTGGTGTGTTTGGTAAATATCCATCTTGGCTTAGCACCATTATTACCGCTTATTATTTCTGTATTTCCGTTTTAGAAGTTACAAAGAATGCATATTTATCCAATTGGAAAAAAGGTTTACTAATCAAGGGTATGGTTTTATTATGCTTATCGTATTATATAAAATCCTTTACCTACATAGCAATCGACTCTGTATTTTCATTTGTTTTAATAGGAACGTATTTCGGATTAAAATTTAAGAAAAAGACTAACAACTACTATTTATTAGTTGGTTCTATGTTAATATATCCAACCATCTTCATTTTTGGTTTAAAATTAACAATTCACCCATTATTTAATAAAGATGACTTCAGTCATTTATTCATCTTAATCAGTTTGTTTTTTTACTATTTTTGCACGACTAAAATCAAGGATTATGACGTATGATATTGCCATTGTTGGAGGAGGAATTGTTGGAGCAGCAACGCTTTACAAATTACAAACACGATTTCCAAATCTAAAAATTGTTTTACTGGAAAAGGAAAAATGTTTAGCAGATCATCAAACAGGACATAATTCTGGTGTAATTCACTCTGGTTTATATTACAAACCGGGTTCCTTAAAAGCAAAAAATTGTGTCGATGGAAGACATGAATTAGTAGCCTTTGCTAAAGAACACAATATTGCGCATGACATTTGTGGAAAAGTGGTGGTTGCAACCAAAGAAAGTGAATTGGAATACCTTGAGAAAATTTATCAAAATGGTGTTGCTAATCAAATTGAAGGCTTAAAGAAAATTACAGGAGAAGAAATCAAACAATACGAACCTTTTGTAGAAGGAATCGCAGGTTTATTTGTCGCTTGTACAGGAATTATTGATTTCCGAGGAGCTACAGCAAAAATGGTAGAGCTTTCTGTAGCGATTCAACCAGAAAGTAAATTATTGTTAGAGCACGAGGTAATCGATGTGAAAAAAGGATCTTCTACTTCCACAATTATCACAAACAAAGGAAATTTCGAAGCGAAACATTTGGTTTTCTGCGCGGGTTTACAAGCGGATCGTTTGGCACGTAAAGATGGTGTTAATTTAAAAGAGCAAGTGGTAGGTTTCCGTGGAGATTATTACGAATTAACCGAAGAAGCAAAGAAGAAAGTTAAAAATTTAGTATACCCAGTTCCAGATCCAGCATTTCCATTCTTAGGTGTACACTTCACTCGAATGACAAACGGAGATGTTGAATGTGGTCCAAACGCAGTATTTACGTTTAAACGTGAAGGATATGGAAAAACAGATTTCTCTTTAAAAGATTCATGGGACGCATTAACCTATAAAGGAACTTGGAAATTATTTTTCCAAAATATGAGTTATGGTATCAATGAATACCGTCGTGCATTTTCCAAAAAATTATTCTTAAAAACATTGCAAGTAATGATTCCAAGTTTAACGATGGAGGATATTGTTCCTGGTCGTGCTGGAGTACGTGCCCTTCTTCTTGGCGAGGATGGGGATACACGTGATGACTTTAGAATAGAATACCATGGTAATTCCATCCATGTATTGAATGCACCATCCCCTGCAGCAACGGCATCGTTGGCAATTGGAGGTTATATTGCAGATGAAGCTGAAAAACATTTTGCTTTAAAGTAATAAATTAAGCGACTTAAATATAGAGGGATGCGTAATTGCATCCCTTTTTTGTTGTACCTTTGACCATCCTACTACGGATAATACCTACAAATAATTTCTAATCTCACCGATAACTTCGTTATTTCGTTTGATATAAGCTTCTTACTTCGATGGTATTTATTGTCTAATACTATATACTATTGAATGGCTAAGTCGCAAGAAACCTACAACAAAAAAGAAAAAGAAAAGAAACGTTTAAAAAAACGTCAAGACAAAAACCTTAAAATGGAGGAGCGTAAATCGAATCCTACAGCAAGTGGATTAGATGCGATGATGGCATATGTAGATGAAAATGGACACATCTCCGATACTCCGCCAGATCCAGCAACAAAGAAAAAAATAGCACTTTCAAGTATTGAAATCTCTGTACCTAAGCGTGTAGAAGAAGAAATGCCAGCGGTAAGAGTTGGTCGTATTGATTTCTTCAACCACCAAAAAGGATTTGGTTTCATCAAAGAAAATGAAACGCAAGAGAAATATTTCGTTCACGTACATGGCTTACTTCAAGAAGTAGAAGAAGGAAATGCCGTTTCTTTCGAATTGGAAAGAGGAATGAAAGGAATGAATGCAGTTCGCGTTAAGAAAATCTAACTATTTAACAAAAGCTTTAATCTGAACATCTGTTAAAATAGGGTCTGTATTTGCTTCGATCGTAACCGTTTTAGAAATCTCACCTACTTGTCCTGGTTTAGGATGAAAACCTACTTCTATATAATCAGACTGACCAGGTAAAATTGGTCCTTCTGGTTTGTGAGGAGTCGTACAACCACAACTTGCAGAAACCTTTTCTATTATCAATGGTTTTTTTCCAGTATTCGTCACTTTAAATTTGCATGTATTATCCGATTCTGGTTTTACATTTCCAAAATCATGTAGCATTTTATCGAACGACATCGAAGTCACCGCCTCTTTTTTAGCTTTTTCTTCCGCTTCAAAAGCTTTGACTTTCGCAGCTAATTCCGCATCCGATTCTCCTTCGGAAAGGACAGAAACACTTCCTTCTTGTGCTTTATTATCAGTGGTCGTAGTGGTACAAGAAAACATTCCGCTCACAATTCCAACAATCAAAAAAACTCGTTTCATAGTAAACAAATCAATAAATTAATAATTATCTATTCTGCTTTTAAACTTCATTCGTAACTCTTCACTTCGTCTCTCTTTACTCTAATCCTGCTTTTTCGTAACTTCCATTTTTCAACGTTTTCAAAGCAGCTTGTAAAATAGCATTACGTTCATTGTATATTTTATAAAACTCTGTATTTCCCCAATAATCTTGAGCAACCATCGCTTTTAAAAATAACTTAACCAATTTCTCACTTTCTGGATACTCCTTTTCTTCCAATTTCAACGTTGGATGTTCTTTCGCAATATATTGAAAGAACTCATCCATAAATGCTTGATCGCAATTAAATTTTGCAACATACGTTTCAAAAGTAGGATAATTCGTCTTAAATTTTTCTCTGTTTTTATTTACATAGGTCAAGGAAAAAGTGTTAAATGCACCCGTACCTAAGATTGCTCTAAAGTATTTAGTAAATTCTGTTGTGTCTAACGGAACGAATACATCTGGCATAATACCACCACCTCCATATACGGTGCGTTGTTTCACTAAGGTTTTATATTTCAAGGAATCAGGGAACTTAATACTGTCTTGGTTCATTAACTCTCCATGTTTCAAACGTTTCAACACATCGTTATGGTATTCCTCCGAATTACCTTCGTATGGCTTTTGGATATTACGACCAGAAGGCGTGTAATAACGTGCAATGGTCAAACGAATTTGAGAACCATCGGATAAATCTATTGGTCGTTGTACTAAGCCTTTACCATAGGTTCTACGTCCTACTACCAAGCCTCTATCCCAATCTTGAATCGCACCGGAAACAATCTCACTTGCTGATGCGGAATTTTCATTTACAAGTACCAACAATTTTCCTTTTTCAAATTCTCCTTTGGAATCACAGTTCATGTCTTGTCTTGGTTGGTGTTTTCCTTGCGAATAAACTACCAATTTATCTTTTGTCAAAAACTCGTCACTTACTGTTTTCGCAGCATACATTAATCCACCTCCATTGTCTTGTAAATCTAAAATTAGATTCTTCATTCCTTTTTTTCTAAGGTCTGCCAAACTTGCTTTGATTTCATCGGTTGTTGTATGGGAAAAACTATTCAATTTCAAATAACCAGTTTCTGGTGTAATCATGTAATGACAATCCACCGAATACACAGGGATTTTGTCGCGTGTAATTTCAAACGATAAATTATTTGGTTCCCCTTTACGAAGAACAAGCACTTTCACTTTCGTTCCTAATTCTCCCATTAATTTTTCACGTACTTGGGAATTCTTCAATTTCACATTGGCAATATTTTCACCACCCACCATGATTATTTTATCTCCTGCACGTAAGCCTACTTTTTCGGAAGGACCACCAGGTATCGTCGCAACTACGATCAGTGTGTCTTTTAATAACTGAAAACGAATACCTACCCCTACAAAATTTCCATTTATTTGCTGGTTTGCATCGTCCACATCTTCTTTGGAAATATACACAGAGTGTGGGTCCAATTTTTCTAACGCAGCAACAATAGCAGCTTCCGTAACTTCTTTTGAGTTTACATCGTCTACATACATATAGTTGATGTAATTGTAAATTTCTTCGATTTTTTTAGCGTCTTTCAACAAGCTGTTTTGTTGTGAAAAAGAAGTAATTGAAACAAATAATAGGAATACTGAAAATAGATTCTTGAACATAGATTTTTATTTAGGTACTTTAAAAGTAACGGAATTTTTAGAAATAAATTGGGTAATTAACGTTTTTTGGAGGAAATTAACTAAACCAAACATCGCGAATCATCGCACAACCAGCGACTTCATTCACTCGTTGAATAATTATCGATTTGCCTTGCATTAATTCGTCTCGCATTACGGATGAATCCAAGGTCAAATGCAGAACTTGGTTTTTGATATAGATATTTTTAGTACGCGAAGAAACTGCTCTCCCCATCATCTCTTCCCATTTATTGATGACTTCCATTTCTTTCATACGACCATCTAAGCCATACGCTTTCATCAATTTATCAATGACATCGCCAAGGGTACTTTGGTTGGAAATCCGTTTGTTTTCGTTCATATTATCCTTCTAAAATTTCACGCATATCGAACAATTTGTAATCCATGGATATGCGATTAAAAATGGTTGCAACTCTTTCTTTGTCGGTATCGGTTACCAATACTTGTCCAAAGACATTATCCGACACTAATTTCATTAATTTTTCTACCCGATGGTTATCTAATTTATCAAAAATATCATCGAGTAATAAAATCGGTTTCTTATTTAATTGTTTTTTTAACCAATCAAACTGCGCCAAACGTAATGCAATCACAAAGGATTTTTGCTGTCCTTGCGACCCAAATTTCTTTACTAAATGATCATTGATTAAAAACACGAAATCATCTTTATGAATTCCGGCATTGGTATATCCAGAAAACGAATCTTTTTTCAAATTTTGCACTAATAAATCTGCAAAAGAAGCATCGTTTAATTGGGATTTATATTCCAGCTTTACGTGTTCGGTTTCGTTACCTATAAATTCGTAGTAATATTGAAAGGTTGGTATAAATTCTTTTAAAAAGGCTAGTCGTTTTTGATAGATTGCATTCCCTATCAATTCCAACTGCATGTCCCAAACCTCAATGCTTTCTCTTTCAAAAAATCCGTTTTCATAAAACTGTTTTAACAACATATTTCGTTGATCCAACACCTTATTGTACTTCACTAAACTATAAAGGTATTCTCGGTCAAATTGAGAAATAATCCCATCCACCCAACGACGACGCGATTCACTTCCTTCTGAAATCAAATCTCGGTCGTACGGAGAAATAATTACCGATGGAAATTCACCAATATGATCGCCTAATTTTTCGTAATTAACCTTATTTCGTTTTACGACTTTCTTCTCTCCAGCTTTTACCGCACAGTAAATCTCCACCTCATCCCCTTCGACATCCCACTGACCTTGTACGACAAAAAACTTCTCGTCAAACCGTATGTTTTGCTTATCGATCGGATTCAAATAGGATTTACACATACTTAAGTAATGTACTGCATCTAACACATTTGTTTTCCCAATTCCATTTCTTCCGACGAAGCAATTTACTCCTGATTCAAGCGAAAATTCCGCCTGATCGTAATTTTTGAAATTGATTAAATTAATATGCTTTAAATACATCCCGTCACTTCTTACTCGCTTCGTAAATCCGATTTATCTAAATCAACCACGATGGATCCAAAATCAATCACGAACCATTCTAAAAACAACTCGATGGTTAATTTTTCTGGCCAATATTCTTCTTCATCCGTAATACTGGACAATTCGTTTTTAAACATCTTTTTGAAATTTTTCTCCAATACAGGTTCAAAATCAAAAAAATCTTCTTCTACTAAATAAACCGTACCCTCCGTAGAATCCTCTACATCAAATTTCACTTCGGTATTATACTTATTTGCCCAATCCCAAAACGCTTGTCGTGGGTGAATGGTGATGTAACTACGGTTTACTACTTTCATTTTTTTTGTTTAAGTTCAATTTTTCAAACCATTCCGACTTTTTTCCTTTTTGTTGGAATAGGACCAATTTCCATTGGGAACCAAAACCCAAGGTGTCTAAAATAGCAGTCATTTTTTTTAGATCGATACCAATTCGCGACTCTACGGTAACCATACTTCGATCTTGAAGTAAAAGTACGAAAGCATTTACGCTAATACGGTATTTATCTCCAAACTTCAAAGCTATTTTTTTAGCACCAAAATTATCTAAGTAATTATAAAATGTATTTTCAGCAACAACGCTATCCGAATATTTCCAATGCTGATAAACTAACGAATCCTTTTTGTCGACCGCAACCCATTTTTCCGACTTTATCGGGTTAAAACGATCTGGAAATAACGCTGTTTTAATACGACGAATTGATTTTTTGGGAATATCCAAGGTATCTATGAATCTTTTAGAAAACAAGGACAAGGAATCGTAATCACAGATTTCGACTTGTTTTTGGGTAATCGCATTCTCTTTCTCTTGGTATTTCTCCGATGGAGCATTTAACTCATCTAAGGTGACAACCTTTTCCGTTTTCGAAGAACAGGCTATTACCCCAAGCAAGAAAAATAAAAAAAACAGCAATTTCATCTTTCAAAGGTAACATACAAAAGCGTAGTGCACAAAAAAACCCAAGACTTTCATCTTGGGTTTCTAACTAACTATTTACAAACAATTTTTATTTCTCAATAAACAAAAAGTAAATTATCAAAATAAAATCAATTGCCATACTTAAAAATGCAGATCTCCAAATCCATTTCATTGGAGCAACTGCCAACAACAGACTTAACGTTGTCATTGTAGGAACCACACATAAAATTAATGTTCCTGTATACTTAATTGCTCCTAATCCAACAGCAATTCCACCAACACAACCAACTACTAACAAAATCATACTTATCAATCCAAAACGATTAAATTCTGATTCTTTTATAACACTTGCTTCCATACTTTTAGTTCCCATTTTATTATGTTTTAATACATTACAAAGATTTGAAAATGAATAAAACTAAAGATTGATTGGAATTAGAAAAAAAGCTGATTTTTGTCAGAAAAAAGGAATGGTAAATAAACACTATAAGTAAAATCCTTAACTTTAGTAACAAATCAAATAACAATGAGCACATTACTTATAAAAACTGACGCTACAAACAGTAAGCTATTACTCAAATTAGCAAAAAAACTTGGTGCAGAGGTTATTTCTTTAAAAAAGGATAAATACGAAGACATTATATTAGGAAATCAAATGGACGCTATAAAAACGAATGCATTGGTTTCTAAGAATGAAATTCTTGCTCAGTTAAAGTCATCCTATAATTAACAAATCTCCATTATCAATCTTTTATTATTATATCTATGTTCAAATTTAACTTGCTTTTAATTATCTTATTGTCTTCTTTTAACACTTTCTCACAATTAAATGATTCCATCATTGAAGCAATCTCAAATAATTATAGTATTTGGAATACACATAAAATCCCTTTTGAAAACCTATCTCATTTTCCTGTAATAAATGATATTCCAGAAAATGTATTATCAATATGGGTGAGTTATCTAAGTAAAGACAGTGAACAAAACCATATGACGCTACCCAAACTTTCTAGATATAAAAATATTGCTTTTTTAAATTATTATGATGAATCGATTCTTGATAAACGTTTCGATTTTAGTTGGTTTCCAAATCTTCGGGAAGTAATTTTTAAACCATCAATCAATCAATACCAGGTTAACCAATTATTTAGCACGGCAAAAAAAATAAGATATCTCGAGGTTAATATAAATGACACTATTCCAGATTGCTTTTGTGAATTAA
This sequence comes from Flavobacteriia bacterium, assembly GCA_947455515.1. Classification (GTDB taxonomy): domain Bacteria; phylum Bacteroidota; class Bacteroidia; order Flavobacteriales_D; family Crocinitomicaceae; genus CANHVK01. The sequence goes on along the minus strand of CANGOF010000006.1, from coordinate 34,055 downwards.
ACGAATTAAAAGTACTTATAATCTATGGTTCTCCAATTTTCCCTTCTTGCATCAAAGAAATGAAAAATTTAAAATTTATCAATTTAATTGGTGGCGGTGAAAATTTTGAAACTAAACTTTTTGATATGCCTCATTTGGAAGCATTGAGTTTACAAACCGGTCCTTTAGTTATTCCTGCTACTGTAAAAAACATGAAACGATTAAAAGCGTTAGATATACAAACTGGATTTTTAACCTTACCATCAGAATTTGGTGAATTAGATTCCTTAGAAAATTTAAGTTTAAGTGTACATGATGGTCGAATTAATTTTCCTTTTGAATTTAATAAATTAAAGAATCTAAGAAATATCCGTATTTGGGCTGATACTATAAATGAATATCCTAATATTTCAAATTTGGATAAAATGTTGTTTCTATGGTATCATATCGGGTACACCTATAAATATAACCTTGATTTTTCAAAAACACCAAACCTAAATTTTATTTGGTTAGAAACTCCTTCAAAATATAGAGTATTACCAAATGGTATTTGTACGTTAAAGGATCTCAGTGCTTTATATATCAACCATTACATTGATAAATTACCTCCTGATTTTTTTTCATTACCAAACCTAAGTTACCTCTCATTAAATGGTAACATCCCTTTTAATCAAATACTAGCATTAGCACAAATGCCTAAGATGCATAATTTAAAACCACCAAGAACTTTAACAGAAGGTGAAAAAAAAATATTGATGAAAATTAAAAACGATCCAACTAAATCCAAATATGGGGGAAACGATGGAATAAGTTATTCAGGTGAAGATCAAAGGGAAGGAGGTTTTGTGAATGGTTTTAATGCTTTAAGATATTATGAAACACTATATATGAACGGTTTAAAACTAGAACGAAATTATAAATAAAAAAGCCGTGAGATCATTCCCACGGCTTTTACTTCAATTTTAACTATTCTTTTATAGTGACTTCAAATAGTCTTCTACATTTTTTTGAATTCTAGCTTCGATGTTCGCATTATCCGCTTTCACAAACGTAGTACCCGAAATTTTCTCAAAAAGTTCAATGTAACGATCGGTTACTAATTGCACAAATTCTTCTGGCATATCCGGGATTGTTTGTCCTTCCAAGCCTTGAAAATGATTGTCAATCAACCATTGTCTAACAAACTCTTTGGATAATTGTTTTTGATTTTCTCCTTTGTCTTGTCTTTCTTGGTAACCATCCGCATAGAAATAACGGGAAGAATCTGGCGTATGAATTTCATCAATTAAGATTACTTTACCATCTTTTAGTCCAAACTCATATTTCGTATCCACCAACAATAAACCTCTTTCTAACGCCATTTCCGAACCACGTTGAAACAAAGCACGTGTGTAGGCTTCTAATTGTTCGTAAATATCTTTAGGAACATAATTGTTAGCAATGATTTCTTCTCTTGAAATATCTTCATCGTGACCAGCATCCGCTTTCAATGTTGGTGTAATAATTGGCTCTGGAAAACGATCGTTTTCTTTTAATCCTTCTGGTAATTGCACACCACATACTTCACGCTTGCCTAAAGCATACTCACGTGCTGCATGTCCAGCCAAATAACCACGAATCACCATTTCCACACGAATTGGCTCACATTTAATCCCTACCGAAACCGATGGATCTGGAGTTGCCAACAACCAATTCGGAACGATATCCTTTGTCGCATTCAAAAACAAAGTAGCAATTTGATTTAACACTTGTCCTTTAAACGGAATTCCTTTTGGTAACACGTGATCAAACGCAGAAATACGATCGGATGCAATCATTACAACGATGTCATTTTCTAAGGTATAAACGTCTCTCACTTTCCCTTTGTACACATCTAATTGTCCTGGAAAGTTATAATTGGTGGTGCTAATTGTATTACCCATTTTTTGAATTATGAATTATGTGTTATGAATTATAAATTATTTTTCTTTTCTTTTTCTATTGAATCGCTAGACTCTTTCTTTTCAAATGCTTCGATAATTTTCTTCACCAACGGATGACGAATCACATCGTTTTGATTTAAGCGAACAACCCCTATTCCTTCTACTCCTCGCAATGCATCCAATGCATAAGATAAGCCGGAACGTTGTTTGGAAGGTAAATCGGTTTGCGACATATCCCCTGTTATGATAAATTGAGCTGTTTGTCCCATACGGGTTAAAAACATCTTCATTTGCATCACGGTAGCATTTTGTGCCTCGTCCAAAATAACAAATGCATTATCTAAGGTTCTCCCTCTCATAAAAGCTAAGGGTGCAATCTCGATCACTCCGTATTCCATCATTTGCAACAGCTTATCTGGAGGAATCATATCGCGTAAAGCATCGTACAACGGCATCATATACGGATCCAATTTATCCTTCATATCTCCAGGTAAAAACCCAAGATTTTCCCCTGCTTCCACTGCTGGTCGTGTCAACACGATACGTTTCACTTCTTTTGCTTTTAATGCGCGTACAGCAAGTGCGATCGCCGTATATGTTTTACCGGTTCCTGCTGGTCCAACTGCAAATACCATCGCATTTTTATTCGCTTCAGCGACTAACTTTTGTTGGTTTATCGTCTTCGCTTTGATTTTTGAACCGTTATTACCATGTACCAAAACTTCATCTCCTTGCGAAGCTGGTTTTAAACGTTCATCTTCTAATAAGATTTGTTCAATAATATTTTCGTTCAAGGTATTAAATCGATGGTAATATTCGATAAGCTGAGTCAATTTACGTTCAAAAAGAGCTACCACCTCCTCATCTCCTAAGAGTGTTAGGTCATTCCCTCTTGCAACAATTTTTAATTTAGGATAATAACGTTTAAGTATTTGTAAATACACGTTGTTAACTCCAAAAAAGTCAACTAGATTAATCCCTTCTAATGTGTAAATTTTCTCCAAAAATATTCTTTATAAAATGTGTAATTGAACTTTCTTGTTAGAATAAATCTTAATTTTACACCAAAGTTATATTTTTTTTGTCAATCATCCATCAATAATTAAACATGCCAATAATTACGCTTACAACAGACATGGGTTTGAAAGACCATTATGTTGCTTCCATCAAAGGCGCAATTTTATCCCATATTGAACAAGTTCAAATTATTGACATCACGCACGAAATCCAATCTTTTTCTTCCCTACAAGCAGCATTTGTATTACAAAATTGTTTTGAGGAATTCCCAAAAGGAACGGTTCATATCATGGGAGTGAATAGCGAACCGATGATCAATCTTAATGATGATTCATTGAGTTCCTACCCAGCAATTATGTTGTTTAAAGACCACTATTTCGTTTCGAATGACAATGGTTTTTTCAGCTTATTGATTGGAGAAGAGGAACACCAAGGATTTTGGCGTTTAGACGATGTTTTGTCGAACAAAAATGTATTTCAATTTCCTACAAAAAACATCCTTGTTCCTGCAGCTTGTAAGATTTTAAATAAGGTAGAAATTACCTCCTTTGCATCTGAAACGGAACAATTCCAACGTGCTACTACCTTCCATCCTATTGTGGAACCGAATGTTATCAAAGGCAATGTGATACACATCGATCACTTTGGAAATTTAATTACGAATATCAAGAAAAAAGACTTCTACCAATTTGGTAAAGACGTTCCTTTCACCATCTTTTTCCGAAGAAAAGAATATTTTATTGATGTTATCTCTACATCCTATTCCGATGTTTCCAATGGTGAAAAAGTAGCCATTTTTAATTCGAATGATTATTTAGAAATTGCCTTAAATCAGGGGGCTATTGATAGAAGAAATGGTGCAAGTACCTTGTTTGGTATGCAAATCAATGACATCATTCGTATTGAATACACACCAAGAGGTTCTAAAGACACACTCGAATCGCTTTTCTAATGATTTATCGCATTGTCAAACTTCATTTTCAAGCCGACAAAGTTGCTGACTTTCTCGCATTATTTGACCAAGTAGTAACTAAGGTGAATAAGCAACCGGGCTGCATAGAGATGTATATGTTACAAGACCTGTACAACCCTGCAATTTTCATTACACATAGTCGCTGGGAAAAAGAAGAGGATTTAAACACCTACCGTAATTCCGAACTATTCCAGACAATCTGGCCTACCATCAAACCTTGGTTTAAAGAAAAAGCAGAAGCTTGGAGCATGGACAAAATTGAGTGACGAGTTACGAAGTGACGTCCCGAAAGCTTTCGGGATACGAAGTGACGGTTATTCTTTGGTGCTTTTTATCACAAATTTCCCTGGGATAGGTGTTTTAAAAGAAACCACTTTTCCGCTTACTGGATGCTTAAACCCAAGCTCTAAGGCATGTAACCCCAAACGTCCAATTGGATTCGTTTTAGCGCCATATTTCTTATCTCCAACTACTGGATGACCAATCTCCTCCATGTGAACACGAATTTGATTTTTACGTCCTGTTTCTAACACAACCTCCAACAAAGAAGTATTCTTTTTCGTTCCAACAACTTTATAATGGGTAATGGATTCTTTTCCGTAAGTCGCATTTTTACTTGAATGCACTTTCAACGCTTTACTTTCACGCAAATACGAAGTAATGGTTCCTGCAGGTGTTTTTACCAATCCTTCAACCAACGCAAGGTATTTACGGTGTTTGGTATCGTCATTCCAAGCATTTTGCAACACATTTTTGATATCCATGGATTTTGCAAACACTAACAATCCAGAAGTTTCACGATCTAAACGATGAACAATAAAAATCTTTGCGTTTGGATCTTTTGTTTTTACATAAGTACTCAAGTAAGCATACATGGTTTTACGCTTCTCTTTGTCTGTACCCATAGTTAGCAAACCTTCTGGTTTATTTACAACAAGAATGGAAGCATCCTCAAATAAAATATCTAATTTAATCGGAATTTCAATGGCTTTTTCAGCTTTCTTACCAAAAGTAACAGTATCGCCTGCCTTCAACACAAAATTTACGTGTGTTTGACCTATCCCATTAACCGATATTAACTGATTTTTCAAGATAAGTTTTAACGCAGTACGTGCTTTGTGTGGCATCGCTTCACTCAAAAAAGCAAACAGAGTATGATCTTTCGAAACTTTAAAATTTTGTATGCTTGGTGCTGCTCCTTTTGGAGTAATCTTTTTACGTATTGCCATAATTTCTATTTCTTATCTTGAAAATGCATATTGGAGAATATTTGCTCCCATTTGCAATGCTTGTGTTCTTTTTTCAGGTGAATCGTTGTGTACAGAAGAATTTTCCCAACCATCCCCTAAATCGGTTTCATAGGTGTATAAACAAACTACTTTACCATTTATAATAATTGCATACGCCTTCGGTGCTTTATCATCGTGCTCATGTATCTTAGGCAAACCATTGAAATCGTACTTCTGATGAAATATAGGATGTGTAGGTGGTAACTCTACTAATTCATTTTCCGGAAATAATTTCTTTAATTGCGAACGAATATAAGCATCCATACCATAATTATCATCGATATGTAGAAATCCTCCCCCTTGTAAATAGGTTCGTAAATTTTCTAATTCCGCATTGGAGAAGACAACGTTCCCATGGCCAGTCATGTGGATGAAAGGATACTGAAACAAATCTTTACTTCCGACATCTACGTATGGAACTTCGGGATTGATTTTCATTTTCAAATTCAGATTACAAAAAGAAATCAAGTTTGGTAACGAAGTCGGGTTTGCATAATAATCACCACCACCATGGTATTTCAATACCGCCAATTGATAGGTGTATTGTGCTCCGACAAACGAAGTACATAGTAACATGAATACGAATAGAAACTTACGCATCGGCTATCATTTTAGCTTGTACACACGCATAAAGACCAGCTGTCTCCGTGCGTAAACGCGTATTTCCTAACACAACAAAATCAAACCCATTCGTTTTCGCTGCAGCTATTTCTTTGGTGGAAAAATCGCCTTCGGGTCCTATGAGAATGGGATAATTACTTGCTTGATATAGCGTTTGCAAGGACTTTTTCTCCCCCTCTTCACAATGCGCTAATGCACCTTGCGTATGTTGTTTCATGAATTCAGAAAATGTAACTACAGCATTTAATTTGGGAATAAACGTTCGTTTCGATTGTTTCATTGCTGAAATCAAAATTTTCTCCAAACGTTCCGTTTTCACCACTTTTCGTTCTGAATGATCACAAATTAGTAAGGTTAATTCCGTAATACCTATTTCCGTTGCCTTCTCTACAAACCATTCTATGCGATCCATGTTTTTGGTTGGAGCAATCGCAATATGTACTTCGTGCGTTGGTTTTGGTTCTTGTGTTACAGCGATAATCTGCAACAGGCATTTTTTGGGATTATCTTCTTCAATTCGTGCATGATACACACCGCCTACCCCATCTAACAAGCTTACCTCATCGTTCATTTTCAAACGTAAGACACGGCACGCATGTTTGGATTCATCTTCCGATAAATAGATCGATTTTGTAGTTGGTGTTAGTTCTGGAACGTAGAATAAATGCATCTTAATGAATTAATTTAAACATCATTTCTTCCATTAACTGTGCTTCTGTAAAATTCGAATTATTAATTCCTTTCGACTTTAAGTCGTATTCGTACAACACGGAAATATTCGCAGCGACTTTTTTCGGATTATACATACGCGCATTTTTGATTAATTCACCAGCCACAAAAGGATGCACTTTCACAGATTGCGCAATTCCATTCTGTGATTTATCCGCAGCAAAATGTACGCGCATCAATTGACTAAAAAAGGTATAACACGATGAAATTACTACCACCAAAGGTCCCGATTTTGGATTATTTTTAAAGTAATGAATGATTTGCATTGCTTTATAAAAATCTTTATCGCCAAGTGCCTTGGTCATCTCAAACACATTGTAATCTTTAGAAATTCCAATATTTTCTTCGATGTGTACCTCATTGATTGTTGTTCCTTTCTCTAACAGAATGGCCAACTTATCTAATTCATTGGTAATTCTCGCAAGGTCGTTTCCTAAAAAGTCTGCAAGTAACATACTCGCTTTGGAAGTAATCTTGTAATCGGTCGTTGCTAAGTATTTCGTAATCCAATCGACCAATTGATAGTCGCGAACCTTATCCGAAACGAATACCTCCCCTACTTTCGGGATATTTTTTACAAACTTTTTACGAGCATCCACTTTTTTGTATTTGTGCGCCAACACTAATACCGTCGTAGGATTTGGATTTTCAATATAACTCTCTAACTTATCAATTTCTTTCAAGTCTTGCGCTTCACGGACGATTACCAAGCGACGTTCCGCCATCATAGGATAACCCTTAGCCTCCGAAATAATTGCTAATACATCCGCGTCCTTTCCATAAACCACCGTTTCATTAAAGTCACGTTCGTGATCTTCGAGTACCTGTAATTGAATCTCTTTGGTTAAAACATCAATGTAATACGGTTCCTCCCCATGCAATAAATACACCGGCTTAAAATCCTTATTCTTGATGGCTTGTAAAAGCGACTTGAAATCCATGAATCAAAGATAAGAAAAGAATTATGGATTATGAATTATGGATTATAGAAGTGTTGAATTTTACAATCGTTTTTCTAAATAATAAATAATCGGATCTTTGTATTTACCCGTTGGGTCATTTTGCTTTGCATTAAAACCAACCCTACATTGGTATTTTAGATAATTTATGGATTTATAATATAAATTTACTGGTCTATAATAAATATAACCAACTATTTTCCTGCTAATTAAGTTCGCTTTTCTTGGTGTAACTTCTAGATTCTTTGAATGATTGTATATATCTGGAATTAAAGTATTGTACTGAATACCAATTGTTGACAAACGAACATTTACACTATCACAGAAGTAATTTATCTTGTGATTATATCTTATTACAAAATAATTAACCTTAAGGGAATCAGACTTTGACATAACTTGAAAAACATCGATAATTTTATTTTTCACGATACTTTTTTCACCCTTTTTAGAAACATATAGATAAATAGTTGAATCTACCATTTTAGGAAAACTTCCTTTTATTTTCAGTTCCAATAAGTAAGACCTTTTAAAAAAACCAAATCGAAATGTTTTCACTTTCTTATACGACTCAATTTTAATTAGTTGAAATGGATTTTCATACCGATGAAATTCACTATGAATATAAATTAAACTATCTTTTAATAATGGATTTTGAATTAAATAATTTCCTGGAATGGTATCTTGTTTATCAAAAACAATTGAATTATTTGAACGAATAATAATAGGAGAATAAGAAAGATTCTGCCTGAAAAAATCTGTTCTTTTTGAAATGGTTAGCAAAGTGGAATCATTATAAAAAACAATATCATTATACTCAAAATGTTTTCCGTTGTTTAAATGCAATTTATTATTATTTACATAATTAAATATGATTTTAAAACGATACTCATCTTCATCAAAACTATAACATCCATATTTTATTTGTCTATCAATTTTTGTTGTATCAATGAGATAATCATTATGTTCTATAATACAATGAATTGGATTTATATCAGTCTTGCATGTTCGATTTAATCGATTAATCAAATTCAACTCTTTAGACGTTAAAGTTTGATATCTTCCTGTTTTGAAATTTTTCTTTATTTCTTTGTTAAGTAGAATAGAATCGTAAAATCGTTTATTATTAGTGTGTAAAATTTCCAATTGATAGGTTGAAATTCGTTTTGTAGATAATTTTTTAGAATAAAGATAAGCTATTGGTATATAAAAATTGGGTAAACTCTTTTGATTCAATTTGATTTTTTTGTAAAATAAAGAATCTTTAAATATTGTTGCTTTATCATGATCTACATTAGTGATTTTTCCATTTTTAATTTTAAAATTTAATATATCGCTTTTGTAAAATCCTGGATTATAATTACAAACAAAGTCAATATTTGAAAGTATATAGTTTAATGCTTCCTCTTCATTCTCTAATATAGGTTTGTTTGGATTATAACCTTTCAAGTTGGGTAAATCTTCATATGCTAATAAATACCCTTCGTCATCGTAAAAACTATTTAAAATGCTCTTCGTTGTATTATTCTTCTTTTCTGTTGTTATTGAATCTTTGATACTTGATGAAATGCTTCGTTTTTTTGAACCTGTACTTTTAGATTGAGCAACACTATTTGCATTAAAAAAACAAAGAAGGGATAGTAGAACAAGAAGATTTTTCATATCTATAATATAGTAAACTAAAAATACGCATTATAAACCTAATATCAGAATGGTAAATGATCCTGAATCAAGCATTACTTTTCCTTGTAATACATCATTCCATTTACGTTTCCATAACAGAAGAAATTACCTGTTCTTTTGAGAATATCTGGTTTATAGAAGTCACTGTATTCATTCGTCGTGTTCTGTGCCTCAAATAACTCTATAATTGGTAACTGAGCATTCACATTGATATTGAAGGGAATCTTTGTAAAAACAGGTTCTATCATTTTCAAATTCACAAGCATTCTATCTTGAAAATAAATACCATACAAACCAGATTTAACTAAAACACAATTTTTAGAATCTAAATAAAAGATGTCATCATAGATTAAAGGTGCTTTTACTTCATCCAATGAAACAATACCATATTTCCCTTCTTTTGCGACAATAAATTCTGCATTGTTCGGCAAGGAAAGTGAGAATTTATATCCCCCGGTTTGATTGTCAATCGCATTTCTAAATACATCATAAACGATCGGAAAAATTGTTCCTCCTGACAAATTTACCAACCCAAATTTCATTTTATTGGTAATACTGTCTTTTATTCCAACTTGAAAATAATAGTTAGGGTTACTTGAATTTTTATTTAATACTAGCAAACGAATGGAATCATATTTAGGTGAAAGGTAATATTCCTTCGTTAAAACGACTCCATATTTTCCATTCGACTTATAGAGTACTAGATCATCCAAATAATATTTCACCTTATTTATGACTAATTTTACATTAACATTTTGAAAGGAACGCGCGTCCAAATTCTGTGGTAATTCAAACTCGTTTTCTATCGAGGTTTTATCGTTTTCTTGAAAAATGGTTAAACATAACCCATCTATTTTTTTTAAAATTCTACCACTTTTAGAGTAATCTTGGTATTCATCCGTCTCTCTATATGCTTCCAATGGAGCTTGAACTCCAAACTCATTATAATTTTCCATATTTCCATTTTCATTTTCTTCCAAAATGATTGGTTTCCCCTTTTTAGGATTATTCTGGGTGTTTTTTTTGAAATAATTAGTAGGATCAAGAATCACGAACGAGTCACCATCAAATACAAACTCCAATTTGACTTCTTTTGAATTTATATTCTCTTGAACAAAAATGGTAAAACGATTTTTATATAAATTATCATAAGGATCCAATTTTAATGAAGACACATTTTCAACAAACGTTTTTGTGATTTTTTCAGTTTTTGCGTTAAAAATCTGTAAGGTAAGCTTATCGTTTTGATCTTTAAAAATGATTGGAGTGCATGTATAATAGAAATTTCGTTGTAAGAGATTATCACAAAATATCATTTCTACATAGGACTTATCCGTTATTTGTTCACCTTTAAAATTAAAAATCTCAAAACCTTTATTCTCCTCATAAACAGTAACAAAACTTTCTCTTATTACTTTATATTTTGTGTTTTTAGTGCGTTCCACAATTTTTTTACCCCTATAAAAAAAGGTGGATCTGCCCTCTTTTATCCCCTCAAAACTAGCCTCATACGAACCTAACTCGTTTGATTTGAAATATTCAAATTCAGCTGGATAAACTAATTTTCCTTTTAAATCAGACAAACCGAATTTGTCTCCTACGCGAAAGGGAACTAAAATTTCATTTTGAGAAAAACTACTAAAATGAATGAGAATTAACAGAAGAATTGAAAATTTTCGAACACTAAACGTTAAATGTGGCTTTGTCATACTATTTATATTATCCTCTAAATTAATTAGAAAAAGGTAAATTAGAATTAATTGTACAATCCTAAATGATATTTTTGATTAGTTGGTTTGTGTGGAAGTTAGACTTCGATTTGGTTGGAAGGGTGTTGGTTGAGCAGGATTATAAATCAATTTTAGTCAGAATATTACTCAGCCAAATCTACACTTTAACACCTTGTTTTGGCTGAGTATAGGTTTAGTTTAATACATGTTTATTTGATTGATTTTAGAGCAGGATTATAAATCCAGCTCAGCGGAGGGTAAAATATGTTAGACATGGTAAACAAATTTTAATTATTCAAATAGTTTCGATTTGTAGTTTTTTTAGCTGGTGATTAATAAAACGCTTCGCTCTACGTGAATTGAGAGGATATTCTTTATTCTTCTTTGGATCATGATTCATACTATAAAAACATAGTTTCTGATATTCATTATTAACATCGAAACCTCTTTCGGCTCTCATATATACAATCTTAGAATCTTCAATAAAAACGACAACAAGTCCATATTTTTTCGAATTGTATACTCTTTTTTCACTTTCATTAAAATAAGAAATGACTACTCCTACTTTATCCTTATGAAAGGATATTTTTTTTTCCAATTCTCCATCTGGATAATAAAAATACCAATTGCCTTCTTTCTTTCCATTTTTAAATGTCCCTTCTATTGCTTTACGGCCATTCTCGTAATAATATACCCAAGAACCATCTTGAGGAAAGATGATCTGCTCCGGATGATCAAAATTAATTTCGTAACATTTGATGATTAGTTTCTTGTTTAAATCCTTCGAAAAATCAAGCGAACAAATTTCCCAAAGCCCAGCTATTTGCCTATTTCTGATTTTTCCGATTCCAAATGGAATTGAATCTTTACTTATAATAAGTAATGAGTCTATTTCACCCCAAGTGATTTTGAAATCAACATCTTCTGGTAAATGATTTAGATTCTTAGTACGAATGACACTATCGATTAAATAATAAGGGTGCTCATTTTGAGTAAAAGACAGATTTTTAAGAAGAAAATAATTTTCAGCATAATTTGGAAAATAAGGTAAACATTCCGTCTTAAATTTTTCAATTTTCAATTCTCTATGTAAAACTATCCGATGATCAAAAATGAAAAGAGGAAACAAATAATAATTATATTCCTTAAGTACTTTTATATTTTCAAAGTTCTTAATATCTAATAAAGGATCATAATCAACTATTTCAAGTTGTTTGAAAGCATTGATCAATTCGATATACTTTCTACCTCTTTTCAAGGATTCCCTTGAATAACCTGTTATTTTAAACTCTTTTAAGATTTTACTATTTAGCAATTGAGAATAATTGGGCCATTTTTTTATGTCTACTTTCGAACAATAGGTTGGATTTATACCAACTCTTTTAAGTGTTAATCTTATCCCGATACAATTATTAGTACTTAAGTGATTGAATATCTTCATCTTACTTAAATTACTTTTTCGTTGTTTATCATCGATAACAGTTAGTTCCCAAATGACATTTTTTTGATTTTTAAGGTAAAATTTATGATCTCGGGGGATACTGTGAATTGAAGGGAGGGGGTATAACACACTCCCGGAATGATCATACAATGTATCACACTCAGGATGAGTATTGTAAAAATAAAAATCATTCTTCAGCGAATCAAAATAAACACTCTTATGGTGATTATGCATGTTGACGAAAAAACTGATATGCACATTCGAAATTATGTCTGATTCATCACAATAGCCAAATGCTTTACCATCCTGTAATGTTTTATATTCAAAGACCAATGTTTTCGTTGTATCAATATCAAAATCAGGAACTTGAGAATGTAAATCCATGACCCAAATCAATAGTAAAAAGAAAAAAAGTTTCGTTACCATCTTTTTAAATATTCGTATTCATTTCTATTTATATCAACGGCTAAATTTGTTGGAGATAATTCACCAACAAAATCATTACAAACTATTGTAGAAGGATCAACTGCTCCGCTGTATTTGCAACGCGTAGCAGTAACGAAGTTAATCCTGCGAATAATTTCCATCAAACTAAAATTACTCAATCTACACATAACTTACTAACATCAAACGACTTTTTCGTTGGTTTAGTGTTTATGGTAAAGATATGTTTTTGTTTGAGGGCGAGAAAGTTGTTTTAGCACAAGATTAACTTCGTTATTTCATCACGGTATAAAATCAAGCACAGTGGTATTTTGATATCTAATTAGACTTTACAATAAATTTGTTATTCTCAAAATCGTAATATCCGTATTTAGGATTTAGGTAAAATAATTCACCATTACAAAAAATATATCTACCATCTAATAAAATTTTACTGTCTAAAATTAAATTTCGATTTTTATTATAGGTCTTGATATTATAATACTTAGTCATAACAAAGTCATTATTTACTTTTAATGGTATTGAATCCAAATTGGAAGTTTGAAACACATTATTATTTCGATAAGTGATACTTGATAATTTTAATCCTTTTTCATCGTAAATAGACCAAATACTGTCTGATAAATTATTATTCAAATATAATTCAGCCTTTTTCATGCCGTTTGAATGGTAAAAATTGAAATGAATACTTGAATCTTTAAAAGAATATTGTGCAATAGTTTTACCTAATGAGTCATATACTTCCCACTCACCAATTTCTTTTCCATGGTTATAAAATCTTACTTCTCTAATTTTGTTGTTAGTATGGTAAAATTTCCATGCTCCTGTTGGAAGGTTCTTTTCATCAAAAAAACCAGTGATCACTAAATTACCGTTATTTGCTCTCTGCGTAAATTCTCCTGTCAAATTCTTTTTCAAATTAATTGCATTTCCACTTTTTATAAATGGTTCATTTTTGAAACTTGATGAATACGAAAAATTTAGATGATTTGATGAAATTGAATTTAAAATATCTGTTGAAAAAGGGAAGTCTTTGAAATACCAACTGTTAAATGATTGATTCGTAGTGTCTCCCGTAATTATTACTTTTCTTAATCTTGGATGATTTATTAAACTCACAGGTAAGCAACTTAAATTCCCTTCATTTGCAAAAATTCTTAATTCGACTAAATTTTTCAACATGGAAATTTTTTCTGGTAAATAGATAAATTGATCCATTTTTCCAATTTCGAGATACTTTAAATCGTTTAATTCAAAAAGTTCATTTGGTAAAATGTATGTGTTCAATAACTGTTTTTTTGAATAGACAGATTTTGGATTAATATGTAAAGCCTGAAGTTTTTTAAACTTAAATATAACTTCAGGTAACTTTCCGAAGGTATACCCGATGAAATATAATTCAACAAGATTGGGGAATTGATTAACTGTTAAAAAATTTGAACTAGAATAAATACTATCAAACTCATTTTCAATTACTAATCTTCGAACATTGGGAAAAACTAAATTTTTAGAATTTATATCATATTTATTTCCTGTTCCATTAACATTTAGAATTTGATATCTATTAATTTCGCCATAATTAATAAAAAAAAGTGTATCTTTTTCAAATGATTTAATAATAGAAATATTATCTTGAGCATAGCTATCAAAAATCATTAAAAAGAAAAAGAGATAAAAATTGATTTTCATACTAAACTATTTTTGAACTTTAATTTTTGTATTTATTCCTTGAATATAGTACCAAGTATTATCTGATTCATCAAAATCATACCCATATCCTGTTTGTAAAGATTCATCTAAATAGTAATCATTTTTAAAAACTTTAATTGATTTTAATTGATTTTTTTCAAAATAATAAGAAGTCGAATAATTGTTCGAATAGTCTATTTTAGTAATTGAATTTGGAATAAAAAGAAGCTTTTCTAATTTCAATTCTTGAGTTAAAATATCATTTTGATAGTGATAACGAGTTATTCGGCTTTCAAACCAATCAAAATTTGATCTTTTGAATATTTTGTTTAGCTGATAGTTTTGAGAATCAGATTCCCTCGTAACATAAAATTTACTTTCAATTATTCCAGATTTTCTATAATGAGTAAAAGTGATATTGTTTTTCTTAAAAAGATACTTTGAAATGTATTTTCCTGATTCGTTATACATTTTCCACTTACCACTTTCGTCACCATGTTTGTATTTTCGTATCTCTTTTATTTTACCAGATGGATAAAAGACCTTCCATGTGCCATGCGGTTTTTGATCATTATCTATTTCACCTTGAATAATTAATTGATTTTTTTTATCGAACCATTTCAATTGATTTTTCGACTCTTTTTTAGTAATAAAATAAACACTATCTTCATTATCATATATTCTCCCGTATTTCTTTAAATCTATTAGTCTTTTTGTTTGAATAGAGTTAATAGAAAATAAGACATCCATATTTCCTGGGTAAATTAAGCTGTAATCTATCGTATTTTGTTTTATTAACCAATTAGCTGGAACTGGTGGAAGAAACTCTGTTTCATTTTGAATTGAAATAAATACTTCTTTTAAGCTATCACTTTTAAATAAGTGATTTGGTATAAAACACCATGACAAATTACTTAATTTTAACTTTTTCAAATGAACTAGTTGATTAAATTCTTTAGGAATTGTACTGAAGTATAATTGACAATTATCACATGAACCAACATCTAAATCTAAATATTGTAATTTTTTGAATTTAAAAACACTACTTGGAATTTGACTCATTATTCCAACAAAATGTAACTCTTGTAGATTTGGGAAATTTTCAAGCAGTAAATGAAAAACTTTTTCCAAGTTTTTTATTCCTTCTATTTGAACAGTCAATGAAACTCTATAAATCTCATCATGTACAATATTGAAATTATTAAAATTTGACCTAAAAACTGAATCAAAAGATTTTTCGCTATATATTGGATATGTATCAACATGAATAAATCCTTTAGTGTCATTGTAAATAATACTATATATTGGTTTATTTTCTAATTCTTCCAAACTCAACAAATCAGTTTGAGCATGAAAATTACTTGTAAATAGTACAAATAGCAATATTATTTTATACATCCTATTCTAGTATTTCATTTTATAACGAGTTGATATGCTATTTATTTTACAGAAAGCGAATCGTTAAAATTGTTTATCCATCTCCACCCTCTCAAACTCCATCACTTTTCCCTTACCTACCTTCAAAACCAAACGTTTCCTTTTTAAATCATACCTAAAAGATACTATTTTCTTTTGTTGTTTGTAATCAGTGAGGATAAAAAGATGCTGTTTAGGAACCACTTGTAAGAGATAGTCGCTTTGTTTTTCAGAGGCGTTTTGAAAAATAAGGTACCCTCTTCGGTGGATAAAAACGTATGCTAGTTGCTTTGAATGAGTAATTGGTTCTATTGATTTATAAGCACCGTGTAAAAATGGTCGTGGAGCTTTATCATCGTTGAAATTACCTGATTGAACATACGAATAAAGCGTTTCTGCAAAAATAAACAACACAGCAAATATGGAGATGAATCGTTTTAGAAAGGAAGCGTTGTGTTTTGTAGTTTTGAGTTGCTGGAGCTCCATTTCTTTCGGTTGAAATCCAAAAAGAAACATGATTTTATCTTTATAAAGCAACAACCCTAACACACTCAAAAACAATAAAAATCCTGAGAAACATTTTACGGTGATATCAAAACCAATATTTACGGCTAACACGTTGGTAAAAACCCCAACCGACACTAACAGTCCAACAAAACGAAAACGTGGAAACAATAACAATACTGCAGGCAGAATTTCAACGATCCCCATAAACACATTGTATTCGTAGGAAGTTCCCATGGAAGTCCAATACAAAATGTCTCGATCTAAATTTCCAACCCGCGTAAATAAGGTATTCGGTTCTGGCAAATAAAACTGATGTTTAAACAGTTTATTCGCTCCGTAACGCATTAACTGCAAAGATAAATACCAATATAAAAGACTAAAAACCATGGATTGAAATTGCGCTTTGCTAGTTTTAGGAATAAAAACTGCAAACACACAAGAAAACAATAGCAAGGAAGCAATGAAATAAAACATTTCAAGCTTATCCGAGGAAGCGCAAAAAAACAATCCTACTTTATTTTGGAACGGAATCAATGCATAATCCACAGGAATGAAGAGCATTCCTAAGAATGAAAACAAAAGAAGTATGTCTTTCAGATAGCCTTTTACATGCATGGTACACCTCGCATTTAGAAATTCCATCTTAAACGTGCACGCAGCAATGCAATCCCGGTAATCAATAGTGCAAGAAACGTAATTCCCGCGAACCACCACCCTTTGTTGTCGGGATCATTGCTTGTTTGAATGTACGTGGGAATTTTGGAACCTTTATCCACTTTATTTTTGGATAATTGCACGGAGGAAAATGTACCTAAATCAAATCTTGTTTCTACGAACGATTTCGATTTTGTATCCGTTACTTTTAAAGAAGCATAAATCATTTTAGTGCATTTTTGATCATCGCTCAACAAATAAAAACTCATTCTATTTTCTATTCCTTGAAACAATTTCATGGTTATCCTTTTGGATTCGTTTGGCTTTAAAAGAACATGATAATTTGTAATCTTACTATTCAAATACACATGAAAATCAATCGGAATATCGGTCGTATTTGTTAAGGATACTAATCGAACACTATCTTCAGAAAGTAACGTTTGAAGTTGAGTCAAATGTCGACCTCCCAAATACGCTGGAATCATGTTTTCATTTATATAAGGAATTGGTTGATTCTCCCCTTTTATAAATTTAGTTTTATCATTTACAGAAGCACCATAATTGTTTTTTATTTTTTTCTTAAGATCATTTTCAGACTCATACATATGAATATTTTCGATATAATTCGTATCACTAATTTGATCTTTGTATTTATCGCGACCAAAAACAACCACCTGATTCGCACCAATTACTTTCACCGAATCAAATTTGACAATACGATCGATATCTTCGTATGAAAGCCCTTCTCCACAAGAAGTATTATCTAACAACCCATGGTTCCTAAGGTAGTCGAACGCGACTTTACTCCCACTATGACTTTTGTGAAAAATCAAATAGGTTTGGGAGATTGATATCCCTGATGATAAGGTCAATAAAATGAATAAAATATGTCTCATTTATGCAATTTAAATTTGTAAATAAAATAATTTAGATTTTCTCCATCAGGATAATAATACATTTCGTTTTCACTAAAATCGTTCAGGTAACCAAAAAATAATTTTAGATTAGGTAAATGTTTATTTACGTTTTTTTCAAAAAGTATTTTATTGTGAAGACTATATCCTTTTATTGATTTTAGTGAAGATGGATAATTTGTGTAAGGTAAATCGATAATAATATCAGCATCATTCCCCGTAAGGACAATAGTTTCTAAAGCGGTAAATTTATTAAAAGGAAAATGGTATAAAAAAAGGTTTGTGGTATCATAGATTGTATCACTACAACATCCAACAGGATTATTAAAGATGAGAACTTTTACTTCTTGAAATTTTTTCTCAAACATTTTTTTGTGGTACGCATTCATTTGAGATTTATAACTCATTTTGTTTGAATGAAGATAATTTAGTTGAAAATCAATTAAACAATGATGTTTGGTTGAATCCAAAAAACAATATTCGTCAGAAATGCCATTCCAAACGATTAAAGTATCTAAAGATGCTTTTTTAGTGTGTAGTTCTTGAATTTTTTGATTCTTTACTCTGTGATAATAATGAGTATTGACATAATCATAAAGTGAGAATTTCTTTTTCAATCCTTTTCGTAAAACCCAACTTAATTTTCGAGTTTTTATATAATTGTCTTCATCTTGCTCCTGACTATATGAAAAATGCAAATCTCGATTTTTAAAAACAGAATCTAAAACACAATAATCTATTTCGTTACAATTATGACAACAACGCTTAAAATTTAAAGTATCTAAAGAATGATCATTCTTAATCGGCTGTCCTAATGCTTTTAAACTAAAAAGGAAAACAAAATAAGTAAGATATGTAAACTTGTTTATTTTCATAATCTGAAACTACTTCCAAAATTCTACTTCAATTTCACCAGCCAAGCCATTTTTATAGTATTTGCTTGGTAAAATCTTAAATTTTGTATTACTTATTTGTTGAATACGATTTGAAAGTTTAAAATCATTTATTTCATCAAGTTTATAGAATGCCTTTTCTGGGGTTGATTCTACAGAAAAACCAAATCGTGAAGTATAGTATTTAACTGATGATAAAAAAGCTCCTTCATAAGTATATTCTTCTTTTCTCCATCTATTCAAACGATAATCTTTGTAATAAAACGATATAGGATACCCTAATTCATTATAGAATATTTTTGCAGATAAATTAAAAATCAATTCTTTATCATCTTTAGATTCTGAAAGCCAAATAGTTTTAGGTGCATTTTTTACATTTAAGTCATTTTCTTCTATCATGAACTTATTTTCTATCCTATAAAAAAACGTGTCTTTGAATACTAATTTATATTTATCTAAAAATTCAGGTGTTATGTTTTTTATTGTGAAAATTTTACCATTACTTTCAATTGGTAAAAAATTAAAATGAATTTCATCACAGCCTAATTTTTCTTTTGCTGAATTCAAATTCAAATAAAAAAGTTTATCTTCTTTATGTGAATTGAAATCTAGATGTAAGTCTGAAGATTCATTAAAATTTAAAAGTCTAATCTTAAAAGATTTATTATGCACACTAATTCTAGATGAATCAATTAAACTTTTGTTAGTAACAGTACTTTTTAAAAAAATATTTTTATCACTATTAGTGTGTAAACTAAAATCATCAGCTTGAGCAATAGCAGCAAATTCTACTTTTTTTGTGACTAATGAATTTTCATTGAAATAATAATAGAAATTTTCCAAAACACCATCATGTCTTTCATTGTAAAGAGTATAACTTTTTTTTAACCATCCTAATGAATCTAATACGAAATGATAAAATAATTCTTTATTTCCTAATTTATCCATTAATGGCCTACCTTTGCCTCTTCCAAATTCAGACCCACCTCTCAATGTTAAATATTCAAAATATAAAATTGAATCTTGATAAAATTGATATTTCGCATATTGACCAGTAAAATCATTTTCTAACGTTTTATACGTACTCTTTAAATGCACAAAGCCAGCAACAGTATAGTCATCTTGTTTAAAATCACGAAATATAGACTCAGAAAAAACAGTAATAGTATCCCATTTTACTAAATCATAATTTTTAACATAATACTTTTGAATTTCTTTTAAAGAATATGTATTTGGATGAAATTTTACTAAAATAGAATCAAATCTAGTGTATTTATTTAATGGAAAATCTCTAGCCGAATCTTCTTTATCTAAGTACTGTAAATGTTCAATTCGGTATTCATCTATATTGGTATTTATATACGTGTTTTTTGAAATATTATTCTTGAAAGAAAAACTTTTTATATTTTCCTTATTAAGGAAGAATATTAATTCCGGATCTAATTCTATTTTTTTTGCATTATACCTAAATGGGTCTTCATAATATATTGACTGATAATTAAATGTTTGATTTTGAGAGAAAATATAATTGTTTACCATTAAATAAATGATAACTACAAAAAATGGGCGATATGAATATAATTTAAAGCGCAATATTCTCATTAAAAATTCTATTATACTAAAAATACGTAATAAAATAAGATTTAGTATGTTAGTTGAGAAGAAAATGAAAAGAGGAAAGTGATGGAGCTTTTTCAAACTTTCAATTCAGATATACTCGTGTTTGAAAAGGTTTTGCTAAAGCGGGTAACAAATCCAGCACAGCGGGTAAAAACTTTCTTATGTTTAATTACTTCTCTCTGTAATATAAATGTCCATTTTCTTCCGCAAAACAAAAGAATTTATCCATAAAATTATCTGAATCAACTGTATCATCCACTAACCTAAACAACGTTTTTCCTTTTAATCCTTGATAATTTTCAATTATATATTCAGGTTTGTGTGGAAATATCGGTTCGACAATTTTTAAACCATTGTGTGTAAAATACATAACCCCGTACAAATTTCCTTTTTTTACTATTTTAAAATTGGTGAAAAATGAAGAATATACGCTTCCATTTTGTGTTATTTCATCAAATTCAGGTTTTAAAATGACACTATCTGTTGGTGATATAAAACCAAATCTCCCATCTTTTTTTATAAGCCATTCCTTATTATAAGTAGTATTACAAAATCTAACAACCTTATGTCTTTTGTTGTATATTTCATCTTCGTTTGAATCTTTTGCCTCTAATCGATTATAATTAATTTGTTCATAGACAATAGGAATAATTGTTTTCGAATTGATATCAATTGTACCGAAACGCATATTTTTAGATCCACTGTTTTTTAACCCTACTAAAAAACAAATACTTATTTTACTATCATTAAAATTAGCAGTTTTAATCATACAAATCGTATCGTAAATTGGTTGAATTTGAATCTTATCCGAAATTAAAACACCATACTTATTGTTGGTTTTGAAAACAATTAGATTATGGAACTCATAATTAATTAGGTTGTTCGTATCTTGATTTTCAAAATCACAATTATTTTCAATCTTCAAATCATCGATTGAAAATGGTAACTTGATTTCCTTGATAATTGTATCATTTTTATATTCGCACATATACTGAAAAATTCTTCCTTCTTTTATTTTAAAAAGGCTTTTTATTTTTCGCTGTTGAGGTTTATCAGAATTATTCGCAATCTCAGCAGTACCACCTTCAAATGAATCGTCAAATGGATTAATTACTCGATCCAATTTTTTAGAACTTTTATCGGAGTTACTAGCAGAACCGAATTGATGTGAACCAACCGAACTTTTAGTATCCAATTGTTTTATTTTAAATTTATTACCCTCAAAAATCAAGGTGTATTTTTCTTCTTTATCAATTTCAGTTTTTTGACTTGTAAAATCTTTGTTAGAACCTGTGAATTTAAATGAAAAGTAATCTTTTATAAGCCATTCCGTTATTTTCTGAAGATCACAATCATATATAAAAACACTTGTCTTTTCATCAAAATTTAACGAAATAAATGCGATGTATCTTGATAATGACTTATTAATATCACTCTGTCCAGCTGTATCTAAGATATGTAATTCTTTGAAATTTTCTGGGTAACAGTTTTCACCCTTCAAATTAAAAATTGAGAGATACCTCGTTCTCTTTTTTGCAGCCTTATATTCTGTCTCATTTTTAAAGTCACTAATATCTAAATATTCCAACCCTGTTTTAGCTAATACGCATTTGTTTTCTAAAACTTGAAACACATTATATTTTGTATCTTTTATTAAGATTATATTCTTGTAAAAAAAAGTTGTTTTGTTCGCCTTTTCCGCATAAAAAACACCCACTGGATCACCCTTTTTGATTGTAATATTGTCATATTCTGCTGGATAAATCAGTTGTCCTTTTAAATCAGATAAACCGAATTTATCACCTACGCGAAAGGGAACTAATACTTGATTTTGGGAAAAAGCATTTAAAGAAAAGAAAATCAAACAAAAAAGAATAAGGGCAAATTTCATAATTATTGTAGTATTTATCGTGAACAATCGTTAAAACATATCTAAGCTAAAGATTTATTAGATTTAAATCAAAATGTTTACAACTAAACCTCATTTTACAACAATTTCTCCAAACAATGGATTTGTAAAAATGATATGAGAACACTCAAAGCTACAATCTTCAAAACCCATGATTAACTCTGGCTTATCTTTAAAAATGGATCCAACATATTGTTGGGATAAAACATTCTCAGATACTACTGCCAATGGACAACTTTCAGTAAAATGAAAAGAAATTTCATTGATTTTATTCCCTTGAAAATCGAATATCAATACATATTCAGAATATAAATCATTCACTACATAATACTGGTAATAATCTGATTTATAATAATGAAAACATAATTCTTTCAAAGCACTATAGAATTTTTGTGTCGTATCCATTTTAGAAAATGGAAAATCCTTGGCCTTTATTTTTTTCCATACAAAAGGATTTAACTTCTCGGTTTTGAAAGGATTGAAATTTCCGAAATATATGAATACACCGTCTGAAAGTCCTATTGATTTGACATCTTGTTCATTAATCTCAAAACCAAACATAAATAAATCACTTTCTGGGTGACACTTTAAAAAATCTTCATCTGCATATTCATTCAAACGAGCAAATGATTTTAGTTTACTGACAGGTACTTTCACCAATGTATTTGTTTTGTAATTAAATAAAAACATCGTATCTGTTTCTTGTATGTTTGTACCTGCAAATAATCGTTTTCTGTAAATTCCGTTCAAAGGTATTTGATAATTATAAATAGGCTCATCAGGTAAAACTTCATTCGGATCCCCATATTCATATATCAAGTATTTATCTGATAACGATACAAATCCTATTTGCTGATTATCAGATAAGGTATAAATTCGTAAAGAATACAAATTTAAAGATTGAGAAAATGAAGTGCTAACTAGAAAAATGAATAACAGAACCAAAATAAATTTCATTCTCAAAACTTATTAAATAAATTCGTTAATTCATTTTTTTTGTATCTGCCCTCTAAAAAAGAAAAAAATAAAATCAATGTTTTCATTGGTTAAACTACTTTAATTTTCAATCCAATTTCTTCACTTCTTTTTTGAGTTCATCGACCGAACATTTTTTTAATATAATTTCAATTGGTTCCTTCAATTTTTCAACAGTCATTTTTTTGATGAAATAACTCGGTTGCTCAAATTCGTAATTTAAAACTACGACCATGACCTCCTCACCAATTGGTATATTTAGAAATATATATTTATCATTTTGCATATAAGGAGTCATTACAATTTTACGATTGACAAAAATCAATTTCAAATCCGAATTTCCATCGATAGGAGTGAGTTCTAAGTGTGTTTTTTGCCCTTCAAAACTTGCGAAATAATCACAATTCACAAACCCCATTTCGTTGGACTGCAAGAAATACTGTGTGTTTTCTACACCAGGATTGTCCTTTAAAATATTTTTAAATAAAATACTTTTTTGGGTACTGTCTTTTATCCATCGTAATCGATAGTCCGTACTGTCTTTTACCCATTTTTCTCTTAATGCAACTCTGTACAAACTATCTGCTGATTTGTATTGTTTGGACAATCTGCATAAGCTATCTAAGGTAGTACATGAAAGGTACTTTTGATAATTTATATCATAAAATTCTTTATCTTTTTCATGTGATTTTATTAATCCTATGTTCGACTCATATCTTTTTTTCATTCCTAGGAATCCAGTAAAATTTTTCATAAACTTCTTCTTTGTTTTGGAGGATAATTTATGCTCAAATTTTTCTATGAATAACAACGAATCTTTGTTTAGTAGGTTGTAATATTTAAACTTTACTTTACGATTCAAATTTTGGAAAAAAGATGATTTATTAAAAAAATTTTCATTTTGAGCATATTGAATTAAAAATGCCAATGTGTCAACCGATAAATATTTTTCTTTTTTCTTGACTTGAAATTTAGACAATGCACGTAATCCTTCAAATACTCTATAACTTTTGTAAAGTATCATTGAATCCCCATTGATTTTCGCTAATGTATCGAAATAAGCAAACGGTTGAGGAAATAGATTCAAATCTTTAATATATGGTAATCTACAATCGAAACCACAGTAATTCATTTTTGACAAATAAGCCTCAAATGAATTATATGCAGGATCAGGTCTAAACCCTCTAGCAACCATGTTTGATGGGTTAGATCGGTCCCAGTCATTGCCGTGAATACTATCATGAGATCCAGTAAAAAGTTGCATGCTATCAATGAATTTCTGAGTAGGAATAATAAAATCCAATGGTTTATTTAATTTGTTCGATAGTTTTTCCCCATCTTGCGTTGCGGATATTTCCACCATTCCACCAGACTCTAATACTTTTCCATTCGACATAGTACTCACGTTATTCAGAATCATATTGCTTCGAGAAGACAAATCTCGTATGCTTAAAGTTACTTTACTGGAACTATTAGTTTTAAATGAATTTGAGCGGAAAACGAAAAATTTATTTTGACTGGTTTGAAGTATCGTATCTTTTGTCGGATCAATTTCAAAAACTTCACTTTCGGTTTTTAAAAGTTTAAATAATTTGTCAATTACTATTTCCGGTTTATAATAAAACTTGATATCTACCCTTCTATTTTTCCCTAATACAGAATCTTGTTTGTCAAAGTTCACATACGTCCCAGAGGTCAATTCTCCATTATAAAAACAAGTGATTAAATTCGTATCTAAACTACAATGAGCCAATTGTTTCCGAACACTATATGCTCGTTTTATGGAAAGTTCATGGTTGTATTTTTTTGAACCGATAGAATCCGTAAAACCCTGAATTTCTACTTTATATAAATTATGTTTGGCATAAAATTTATATTCATTTTTAATAACTTTTTTATTATGCTCTGATAAAGCACTTTGATTTGTTTCAAAATAAACACTTTTGACGATGCTTTTTTGAGAAAACAGAAAGGAAACGCTAAAAACGAAACTTAATGTAAGTAATAAAAATTTAATCATAAACTCATTCTTTATTTTTGTAAACATACTATCAGTCAGTATGTCAAATTAAAAATACATAATTAATAAACATGAATTTCATTTTTGAAATACAATGATCTATAAAATGAGTATCCGGAGTATCAATTATATTTTTTAGCTTCAACAAATCAAAGAATTAGCAAACCCAAAAATTCACTAATTTTAGCACCATGAACCTCACAGCATTAAACCTTCCTCGTGCTCCTTTACGACTTTCGCGTAAAAACGAAGTGATTTCGGTATTTTGTGTGGTTCGTAAAAAGAATTTAGTACTGACCCCTGAAGAATGGGTTCGTCAACACATCATCCATTACCTCATCCATCAGTTAGCAACACCTGTAGGACTCATCTCTTCCGAAGCAGGGATTAAAGTGAATACATTGGATCGACGTTGTGATATCTTGGTATATGGAAACGACAAAAAAATAAAAGTGTTGGTAGAATGTAAAGCACCTGAAATTTCAATTAACGAGAAAGTTCTCCATCAAATTGCGCAATACAATTCAAAAATACAAGCGGATTATTTATGGTTGAGCAATGGAATACACCATAAATTTTATTTCGTAAATCGTTCAGAGAATAAATTAGTAGAATTGGAAAACCTACCTCTTTACGCAGAAATGTAAAATTTCACTTTTGAATTACATTTCCCTTCAAAATAATCGTTCCAGCAAAACTATTTTCCTAAATATTTCTTAATTTCACAGCACAAAACAAAAACGAAATCATTATGAATTACGACATATTAGTTATCGGAAGTGGACCTGGTGGATATGTGACTGCTATCCGTGCATCACAACTAGGATTAAAAACTGCTATTATCGAAAGAGAATCACTTGGTGGTATTTGCTTAAATTGGGGATGTATTCCGACTAAAGCTTTATTAAAAAGTGCAAATGTATATGAATATTTAACACACGCTTCTGACTATGGAATCAAAGTAGAAGGTGGTTCTGCAGATTTCGATGCAATCATCGCTCGTAGTAGAGGGGTTGCAAATGGAATGAGTACTGGTATTCAGTTCTTGATGAAGAAAAATAAAATTGATGTAATCAAAGGTACTGGTAAAGTGTTACCAGGTAAAAAAGTTACTGTTACAGCAGAAGACGGAACAGTTACAGAATACACTGCAGATAAAGGAGTGATTTTAGCAACTGGAGCTCGTTCTCGCCAATTACCTAACGTACCACAAGATGGTAAAAAAGTGATTGGTTACCGTGAAGCGATGACATTACCATCTCAACCTAAAAAAATGTTAGTGATTGGTTCTGGTGCTATCGGATTGGAATTTGCTTATTTCTACAATACTTTAGGAACAGATGTTACTATCGTTGAATTCCTTGGCAACATTGCAAATGTAGAGGACGAAGAAGTTTCAAAACAATTAGAAAAGTCTTTCAAAAAATCAGGTATTAAAGTTTTAACAAATTCTTCTGTAGAGTCTGTGGATACTTCTGGCGCTGGTTGCGTTGTTACTATCAAAACTGCAAAAGGAGAAGAAAAAATCGAATGCGACATCGTTCTATCTGCTGCAGGAATTGAAACAAACCTTGAAAACTTAGGATTAGAACAAGTTGGTATTGCTACCGATAGAGGTCGTGTATTAGTAAACGAATACTACCAAACAAACATCCCTGGTTACTATGCTATTGGAGACATCGTTCCTGGACCAGCTTTAGCGCACGTTGCTTCTGCAGAAGGAATTATTTGTGTAGAACAAATTGCAGGACACCACCCAGAACCATTAGATTATGGAAACATCCCAGGATGTACATATTGCTCTCCAGAAGTTGCTTCGGTTGGTTTAACTGAAAAAGCTGCTCGTGAAAAAGGATTAGATATCAAAATTGGTAAATTCCCTTTCTCTGCTTCTGGTAAAGCAAGTGCTGCAGGTGCAAAAGATGGTTTCGTGAAATTAATTTTCGATGCAAAATACGGTGAATTATTAGGTGCACACATGATTGGTGCAAATGTTACTGAAATGATCGCTGAAATCGTTGCTATTCGTAAGTTAGAAGTAACTGGAGAAGCATTAATCAAAACAGTTCACCCTCACCCAACAATGTCAGAAGCAATTATGGAAGCTGCTGCTGCTGCATACGGAGAAGTGATTCACTTATAGTGACGGGAGACGAAAGTTACGAGTTACGATAATAAATATATAAAAAGCCGTTTCGCAAGATACGGCTTTTTTATGTTAAAATATTTTGAAATAAATAGGATATCACGTATATTTGAAATAAAAGCACGTGCAATGAATACTAAATTAACATTAACAATAGAGCAACATACAATTGCAAAGGCGAAACAATTTGCAAAAGAAACTGGTAGAAGTTTATCTGACATTATTGAAAAATATTTGGAAAAGATTACATCTACAGAAACTCAAGTTTCAACATCCTCAAAAATAAGCAGATTAAAAGGTTCCGTCAAACTACCTGATGACTTTAACGAAGATAATGAACTTAGAACATATTTTGAAAATAAACATCTATGAAATCAATTTTTATAGACACAAATATTCTTATCGATTTTCTCGGAGACAGAAAGCCGCATAGTAACTTTGCGGAAAAAATATTTGAATTAGCAAACGACAATAAAGTGAAAATTTTCACTTCATCACACAGTTTTGCGACAACACATTATATTCTTAAAAAATACATATCAGAAAAAGAATTACGTACTATTCTTTTTGAATTATTGGATTTAATAACTATTCTTCCTATTGATGTAGAAATAATAAAAAAAGGGCTAAAATCTTCTATAAAAGATTTTGAAGATTCAATTCAAATTTTCTCTGCATTAACAATAAATCAAATTTCATTTATTGTAACAAGAAATATAAAAGACTTTAAAAACAGCAAAATACAAGCTGTCACTCCAGATGATTTTATTAATAATTTAGTCTAACAAAATTTTTCTCCGTACTATCTCCCTCCCTTTCAAAGTGATTTCCAAAAAATAAACACCACTTTTCCACATATAGTTTTCTATTTGAAAATGAAAATCATTTAACAAGTTTAGATATAACGATTTACCTGTTGCATCGTGCAATATAACTCCGGTTATAATTTCATCCGATGTGATATTAAGAATAGGATTTTCATAGGATATCGAAATAGTTGGCATTTCATTTCCGTATAACATATTAATACACTCCGCTTTCATTTTTACCATTTTAGAAAAATCAATACCACACACGTATTCTGGATGATCAATAAAAGGATTACGATTCCCTTGTACAGCAAAAATGTATTCTTGTCTTGCAATCTCATAATTATCCGGTGGATCTTCAAAATGCCATTTTTTCAACACGTCTTGATCTTGATTTTTTGGAAACACCCAATGATTACCGGAAATACCATTGTATGCTAAAGCCATATACATCATAGATCTAGCGGCATTTCCTTTATGCTTAGCTCTTGGTTCATACACAATCTGATTTCCATGATACCCTAACCTACCTTCTAAATACGAATACAATACATCACCAGTCACCTCGCCTAAAGGAAAATTATTTCGAACCGTATTCGCCTTATCCAAATTAGCTGGATATAAATTATGTAAATCACTATACTCGGGTAATGGCGGGTTATCCGCAGGATGTGTGGGCATCCATGAGTGGGCAAAGGTATGCTCACGACTGTAGCCGGTTGCATTCCAGTCAAAAGGCTCTTGAAAGACTTTCTTTTCTCCAGAATAAGCACATTCCACAAATGTTTTACCTCCTACAGTATCCCTTAATTCTACTTCCTTTAAAATGGTAGTTTTATAGTTAGAATAAGGTATTACCTTATGAACTTGAAGTAATTCTGAAAGCATCGTTAGAAAATTAGGCGCCCCCATAGAAATAGATTCGTAATAATTTTCCATCCGTAATCCAGGTGTTGAGACCTGAAATTCGATAGGCGGAACCTGTGAATAAACAAAAGCGTTGTTTTTAATTTCTACAGCATATAATTTCAGATAATACATCGTGTTTGCTCTTATTCCTCGAACAGAAAAAAGCGTGTCCGTTCCTACAAAAGCAATTTTACCCTCCCCTATTTGATCTCCTCGCATATACTTTACCCCATCTTTTGGCACTCCGAGTTTAAAAGGAATAGTAGAAAGCACAAGCAAATGAATCTCCCCTTTTACGGTGGATGAAATAGCAATCTTTAACGAATAAGAAGTCAATTCTACAACGTGAATACCACTAGACTTCTCTTCTATTATTTGAGAAAAAAGTAGGTTATAAAAGAATAAAAACACAACTAAAAGCCGCATAACTGAGCGTTGATTTCGATTAACAATTTTACTTAGTTTTACATTCACAGGCAAGTCAAATGGAAAGAATGCGTAGAAATACGTTGTTTTGAAATTGCATTTTTCAAAAGTTTACACGTAATTTTATAGTTGTAAAATCTTAGTTAGATTTGTAATGCTTTTAACCAAACCATACACCTATTTTATATGAATAAAAAACAGCTTACTTGTATTGTATTATTTCTTTTTAGTTTAACAATTAGTTTTAGTCATGCACAACAGACCCTTTCTGTAGAAAAAATTTGGAAATCTTTCGAATTTTCTAAAAAGGGAGTAAATGGATTTAATGGGATGAAAGATGGGGAACATTTTTCAAAATTAAATCGATCAAAAGATTCTACGACGATTACTATCCATACCTATAAAAATTACAAAGGAGAAGGAAAAGTGTTACTATCTTCCAAAGAACTTATGTATAAAGGTAGAATGATAGAAGTGGATGGATATGAGTTCAGTGCAGATGAATCGCAACTCCTAATCACCACTGAAACAACTCCGATTTACCGTAGAAGTTTTACAGCAAATTATTTCGTGTACAATTTCAAAACAAAACTACTTTCTCCATTGGATGAAACAAAAAGCGAATCAACCTTGGCTCAATTTTCACCAAATGGTAAAAAAATCGCATTTATTTTTCAAAATAATATGTACATTAAAAATTTAGAAGATAACTCGATTCTACAAGTTACGAATGACGGAAAACAAAATGAAATTATTAATGGTACCACTGACTGGGTTTACGAAGAAGAATTTAGTATCACAAAAGGGTTTGAATGGTCCTACGACAGCAAAAAAATTGCGTTTTTACGATTTGACGAAAGTCAAGTGAAAGAGTTTAATATCGATTATTTTAAAGGAAAATTATATCCGGATAAATTGACATACAAATACCCTAAAGCTGGTGAAGACAACTCCAAAGTGACTGCACTTATATATGAACTAGATTCCAAAACAACAAAAAATATTGGGTTAACTAATTACGAATACATTCCAAGATTAGGATGGTCTCCAAATCAAAACATTTTGGTAATCCAAACGCTTAACAGACATCAAAATGAATTGAACTTTTACAAAGTGGATGCTTCGACTCCAGCTTACACTACCACCTTATTCTTCTCTGAAAAATCAGAGACCTACATTGATATTGACGACAACAATATGTTCATCTTACCAAACGGAAAAGAATTAGTGAGAACAAGTGAAATTTCTGGATTCAAACACATTTACAAATTAGGATTTGACGGTAAACAAACTGCAATCACCTCTGGAAATTGGGACATCATTGAATTGTACGGTTTAAACGATAAGGCTTCTATAGTTTATTTTGCTTCCGCAGAAAAAGGAGCGATTCAAAAAGGTGTCTATAAAATTGGTATCAACGGAAAAAATAAAATAGCACTTAGCAATGAAACCGGATATAATTCCGCACAATTCACTCCTGGGATGAATTATTTTGTATTAGATAAATCGGACGCGAGTACTCCAAATAGTTATGAATTGAAAGCCGAAAACGGTAAAGTTCTAGCGGTACTCGAAGACAACCAAGCTTTGAAAGAAAAATTGAAGACCTATTCTTTGACTAAGAAAGAATTTATTGAATTTAATGGTCCTGCTGGAAAATTAATTGGATGGATGATGAAACCTGTAAATTTTGACTCCACGAAAAAGTATCCTGTTTACATCAACATCTATGGTGGACCAGGACACAACACAGTACTTAATCAATGGGGAAGTAATGACTATATGTATCACCAACTTCTAACGCAAAATGGATATATTGTTGTAAGTGTCGATCCAAGAGGTACACAATACCGAGGAGCAGCACATAAAAAAGCAACCTACTTAAATATGGGGAAATTAGAATTGGAAGATTTTATCGCTACTGCGAATGAATTAGGAAAATTAGGGTATGTGGATAAAACACGCATTGGTATTCAAGGTTGGAGTTACGGAGGATTTATGACCTCTTTAGCTATGACAAAAGGCTCTCCGACATTCAAAATGGGAATCGCAGTTGCTCCAGTTACCAATTGGAAATATTACGATAATATTTATACCGAACGTTTTATGCGTACTCCAAAAGAAAACATCCAAGGGTACGAAGACAACTCCCCTATTAAATATGCAAAAAACCTAAAAGGGAAATACTTATTAGTTCATGGAACAGCAGACGACAATGTACATTATCAAAACGCATTAGAAATGATTAATGCATTAGTACAAGCAAATGTTCAATTTGATCAATTTACGTATCCGAACAGAAACCATGGAATTTACGGGGGAAATACCAGAAATCATTTGTATACAATGCTATTAGAATACACTTTAAATAATTTGTAAAAACTTATCTAAAAAAAATAGGGCATTACATTATTGTTTATTAATTTAGTGTCGTTATAAAAAATATGACTTTATGAGCGAAATAGCTAAAATTGAATTAGGAGGAACTACGTATGAGTTCCCAGTAATCGAAGGAACAGAAAACGAAAAAGCAATTGACATCAGTAACCTACGTGCTGCTACAGGATATGTAACATTAGATACTGGCTATAAAAACACTGGAGCTACTACAAGTTCTATTACTTTCTTAGATGGTGAAGAAGGAATCTTAAAATACAGAGGGTATCCTATCGAAGAGTTAGCTGAAAAAGCTACTTTTATTGAAGTTGCCTATTTATTGATTTATGGTAATTTACCTACAACTACTGAATTAGAAAAATTCCGTTCAAACATCACTAAGCATACGTTGGTTCATGAAGACATGAAACAATTCTTTGAGGCATACCCAGCGAAAGCGCACCCAATGGGAGTTCTTTCTTCAATGGTATGTTCTCTATCTACTTTTTACCCAGAATCTCTAGACCCAAATAGAAGTCCAGAAGCAAAAGATTTAACAATCTTACGTTTATTAGCGAAACTTCCTACGTTAGCTGCTTGGGCTTACAAAAATTCTACACGTCACCCATTCATGTATCCAAAAAATGAATTCGACTACTGTAAGAATTTCTTGTACATGATGTTTGCTATGCCTACAGAAGAATTCAAAGTAGATCCTGTAGTTGTGGATGCATTGAATAAATTATTCATTCTACACGCTGACCATGAACAAAACTGTTCAACTTCAACGGTTCGTATCGTAGGTTCTTCACAAGCTAACCTTTACGCTTCTATTTCTGCTGGTATTTCTGCTCTTTGGGGTCCTCTTCACGGTGGTGCTAACCAAGAAGTAATTGAAATGTTAGAAAAAATTCACGCAGATGGTGGAGACGTTGATAAATGGGTTTTAAAAGCGAAAGACAAAGAAGATCCTTTCCGTTTAATGGGATTCGGACACAGAGTATACAAAAACTTTGATCCACGTGCGAAAATTATTAAAAAAGCATGTGATGATATCCTTACTAAATTAGGTGTTAACGATCCTTTATTAGCTATCGCTAAAAAATTAGAACAAGTTGCTTTAGAAGACGAATATTTCAAAGCAAGAAACTTATATCCAAACGTGGATTTCTATTCTGGAATCATCTACAAAGCATTAGGAATTCCAACAGAAATGTTTACCGTAATGTTTGCAATTGGTCGTCTTCCAGGATGGATCGCGCAATGGAAAGAAATGACGGAAAACAAAGAACCAATCGGAAGACCAAGACAGATTTATACTGGTGAGGTATTACGTACTTACGTTCCTATTGAAAAAAGATAAGAATGAAATTATGATTTATAGATTATAAATTATGAATTGATTGATAACAAAAGAGGCTGTCTCAAAAGGACAGCTTCTTTTTTACTTAAAAAATCAGAATAACATTTTGTTATTTAATTGATAATCAGTATATTTAACCTGTATTATTGATTTTATATGGCAAAGCGTTTTCCTACATTCAAACCATACAACCAACATCAAATCATGATGTTACCACCATCTTTAGAAGAATTAATATCTAAAGACCATCCTGTGAGAATAGTTAATGATGTTATTAATAGTGTAAACATCGAACCACTTCTTTCAGCATATCAACCTACAGGTAGTTCTAGTTATCATCCACAGATGCTTCTAAAAATATTAGTTTATGGTTATGTAACCAACATATATTCTAGTAGAAAGTTAGAAGTAGCTTGTAAAGAAAATATCAATTTTATGTGGTTAAGTGCAATGAACTATCCTGACCATAATACGATTAATAGATTTAGAGGAGTTAGACTAAAAGATGCTTTACGTGCTATTTTCGAGCAAGTAGTTAAGTTGTTAGTACAAGAAGGTCTTATTAGTATTGAGGAGATTTATACGGATGGAACCAAAATAGAAGCTAATGCTAATAAGTACACCTTTGTTTGGAAAAAATCGATT
>CANGOF010000005.1 GCA_947455515.1 Flavobacteriia bacterium | reverse complement strand
GGATTTCTTCTTTGGTATTCATTACAAATGGACCGTATTGAATCACGGGTTCGTTGATTGGCCGACCTTGGAGTACTAAAACACTCGCTTCAAGGTTTCCAGATAATAATGTGAGTTCGAACGTCGAATCAACTTCCACAGCATTGTAACGATTCACAAGAGTTCCTGCTACGGTTAGTGTGTCACCCTCGTAAAAATAGATTGTTCGGTTAATTCCTTCCGATGCTTTTGGTAAAGTCCAAGAACCACCCGCTTCAATTTTAATGTTCCAAACAGCCACTTCGTTCGTTGGGTCAGCTGCCCAAGAGTTTGGAGGTGGTGTTGAAGCTTTTGTATTACCAATTGATCCAGCAATGATTTCAACTAAGGTAGTTTTATTTTTAGCATCTGTATGTGAAAGGGTAGGAATGGTGTCATTCCACAACATTTTGAAGTGAGGTTCCACCATCTTATTCTTTTTGGGAAGATTTAACCAAATTTGAAACAATTCCATCGGATTCTCTTTGTCTTTATGTACTAAGGGGAACATTTCAGAATGTTGTACCCCTTTTCCTGCAGTCATCCATTGTACATCGCCGTCACCATAGCGACCAGCTGCGCCCATCGAGTCGGCATGATCTACCAAACCTTTGCGAACTACCGTAATCGTTTCAAATCCGCGGTGTGGGTGACCCGGAAATCCAGGAACAGTCTGACCGTGATACATACGGAACCCATCTTTGATGATAAAATCACTTCCCATGTGTCGACCTTCCATGGAAGTTGTTGGTCCCATTTGGTCGTTACCTTTCGGAAAGAAATCCTCGTGGTGTACACAGAATAAAAAAGGGTCAGCAGTTTCCCATTGGAAACCTAGGGCTTTTATAGATTTTATTGGATTCATTGGTGGAATAGTTTCAGTTTGTTTTTGTTGACTAAACGTAATGGATGGGAGACCTAAGGCGGCAAACCCTAATCCTAGACGAGAAAGAAAATTACGACGCAACATGTTAGAAATTATGAATTATGGGTTATGGATTATTTTTGGCTGAAATTAGTGATTAATTGTAATAATTTCATAAAGTAGAAATGATTATTAGTGTTCAAACTCATCGGTGTGGGTTTTAACCCACCGAGGAGTTTATTTTTTTAATTGCCGAAAAGTCAAATTAATGCGTGGCTCTTTAATTTTTGGTTCTTTTTTTAGTTGGTGCATCCAATGTTTTTGAGAATGCATATCCATTACTACTAATGATCCATTTTCCAATTTTACGTCTATTTTTTCACCGGTTTGTTTGTTTTTGAGTTGAAACGTTCGTGTTGCACCAAAACTAAGCGAAGCAATGATTCCTTCTGATTCTAATTCTGGTTCGTTGTCGCTGTGCCAAGCCATCCCAATTTCTCCAGCATCATAAAGGTTTAACAAACACCCATTGAATTGTGTTTGTAATTCTTGTTCTAATTTCTGTTTGAGTTCCAATACAACATCCGACCAAGGACTTGCAATTTTCTCTTGTTTTGAATACGTATAAGCGATATGTTCGTCTCCTTCAAAAGCGACTTGACGTTTTGTGATGATCTTTTTACCGTATAATTTTAGTTCATCGTTTTTCCAAGCTATCTCATTTAATAATTGATTGAGGTACGATGAATAGTTATCCTTAATGAAATTAGGAATGTAATTTGTGAATCCGTCTTGAGGAAGGAGGTTTGGAGTGTTTCTCCTCGGTGTGGGTTTAAACCCACTCCGAGGAGAATTAATCTTTTCCAATATTAATTATTAAAAAAATTCAACTCCCCATTTTTCATTTGATGGTACGCGCGACACAAGTAAGCAATCAAAATTCGCATAGAATCAAACGCTTCTTCAGATTCTGTATTTATTTGTTTCTTTTGTAAACGCAACAATAACTTCATATACATCGCATGAAACACCAATTCGATGTGGTTTTTGTCTTTTAAATTGGATTTTTCTTTGAAGTCTTCAATGGCGTCGATGGCACGTTCATATAATTCTTTATACTTCACATCGTTTGCCATATTCAACAAAGTGTTGTGTAAGTAAGAGAGCTCTATCATTACCTCTTGAATCAAGTACAAATGTCCTTTTTTCTCAATTTTTTGCGAATGCATTTGAGCGATTAAGTCTTTATACCATTGTCTGTAGGTAGCGTGAAAGGATGTGTCAGGTAATTGTTGACGCACATATTCATCCATGATGCGTTCTAAATCAAAGTTATATGCACGGATAACATCTTCAATCTGATACATGTACAGTATGTATTCAGCAATATTTTCTTTTAGTTTTTGTTGAGCGATTAACATATCGAAGTGTATTAAACCATATAAGGCATATAAGATTTTGTTGTTTTATGAGAATTATTCAACTGTATTGTGTACATAATTTACACATTTACACATTGAAAAATCAATCCTGAGCTTGTCGAAGGACAAATTTTCACTTCCCGTAATTCTGATTTAAAAAAGCAATAAACTCTTTCGTAACATTCATAGAAGGGTGGATGTAGTTGTATTGACTTCCTGGTGACTTAACTAAAAGGATATCGATTTTATGCATTTCACAGTATTTTTTACCAGCATCTTCGATTTTCTTTCCCAACATGTTTAGTAAAGTTACTGTTTCATTTTCCAATTTAGCACCTTGAGTTTGTTGCATTTGGTATAACTCTTGATTTCTTCTTTGAACTTCCATCTGTGCTTCTTGAATTTGCATGTCTGAAAGTTGTTTTTGTTGCACTAATTGCTCGTTGGTATTAATATAATTTTGTAAATCACGTTCTTTATTAATCAATTGTGCTTGAATTGTTTGTTGTTTTTTCAAGGAAATTTTCTCCATTTTCACGAAGTATTCGTACTGTAATTTCAAACTATCTTGATCGTAATACGCAATTTTTAATCCGTTGGTACGAATCACTGGAACACTCGGTTTCGTGTTTTCTACTTTTTTTGTTTCGGTTTTTTCACTACAAGCAGTAGTAAGTAATAGGGCACTTAAACAGATAGTTACTAATTTTTTCATGTTGTATTAATTATTTTGAGTTGTTGTTTTTATTTGCAAAGGCTTTAGACCAATCTTCACGCATGCTCAAAAAGCGGTTAAAAGAATTGTCTAACAATTCATCGGTTATCATTGCCTGAACATCTTCGATTCCGAAAACATCCATTTCACTGATTTTAAAGATTTGTTCGTATTGATCCAATTCAACTTTCACCATGTATTTACTGTTGTAGTTGAAAATCTGAATTTTATATTTTGGATGAGGTATTTCTGCTAATACGCGCATGGTTTTATTTTTTTGTAAAAGTATAAATATAACTATTAGGAGATTAATTTTGATTTTGAACGATAAAAAGCAATTTAGAGGGGCTCCTATTTAATCTCAATCACCTCCACTTCAAATATCAACACCGAGTTTGCTGGTATGTTTCCAGTTGCTTCCGTGCCATACCCCAATTTAGAAGGGATAAATAATTTTCCTTTACCGCCAACTTTGAATTTTGGAATACCTTCTTGCCATCCTTGGATAGTATTCGATATTTGTAAAGTAGCCCCTGTTTTGTTTTCGTCAAATACTGTCCCGTCAAGTAGGTATCCTTTATATTTCATGAGTACGGTTTGATTCGCTGTACATTGCATACCTGCACCTTCTTGATCGATAGTGTAGTATAATCCTGAGGAAGTTTTAGTTGCCTTAATTGAATGTTGATTCAGGTAGCTTATTATGGAATCGTCGTCCTTTTTGTCTTGTTCTGCCGTGGAAGTTTTTTTACAGGAAAAAAAACTCATAGCCAAAATGCACAAAGAAAAAAAAGTTAAGATGGAAGCTTTGAAGAGGGATTGAAATTTCATAATTTGATTTTTTATTTAAAACCGAAAATTAATAATAAAATGCTTAGTAATTAACGATTAGACGTGTAAAAGTATTGAAAAGTAACGTTTTGAATGGCAGTTCTAAATGTAATTTTGTTTGTTAGCGTAAATTATAATAAAATAATGGCTGAAAATCAATATACAGAGGATAATATACGATCGTTAGATTGGAAAGAGCATATCCGTTTGCGTCCGGGGATGTATATCGGAAAATTGGGAGATGGAGCTGCGGCAGATGATGGTATTTACATTTTGGTGAAGGAGGTTGTCGATAACTGTATCGATGAATTTGTGATGGGGAATGGAAAACGTGTAGATATCAAAGTGAAGGATGGGAAAGTGACTGTTCGAGACTACGGTCGTGGAATTCCGTTGGGAAAAGTAGTAGAGGTGGTTTCGAAAATGAATACGGGAGGTAAATACGATTCCAAAGCCTTCAAGAAATCCGTTGGTTTGAATGGGGTCGGAACTAAGGCAGTAAATGCATTGAGTTCTAAATTCATGTTGTATTCTGTGCGTGATGGCGAGAAAAAAGAAGCTACATTCGAACGTGGTGAATTAGTCGATGAAAAAGGATTGGTAAAAACAGACGAACAAAATGGTACGTATGTAGAGTTTTGGCCGGATGAACAAATATTTAAAAAATACAATTTCAAGGCACCTTATTTGATTAAGATGTTTTGGAATTATTGCTACCTAAACAGAGGTTTAGCAATTTATTTCAACGGAGAAAAATTTCAGTCGAAAGATGGATTGAAAGATTTGTTAGAAGACAACATGGATGGGGACCCATTGTACCCAATTATTCACTTGGAAGGGGAGGACATAGAGGTGGCGTTTACGCACGGTAAGACCTACGGTGAAGATTACTATTCGTTTGTGAATGGTCAACATACAACCCAAGGTGGTACGCATCAAAGTGCTTTCAGAGAATCGATTGCTAAGGTGATTCGTGATTTTTACAACAAGAATTATGATGCCTCTGATATTCGTCAGTCGATCGTTGCTGCCATAGCAGTGAAGGTTGTGGAACCTGTATTTGAATCACAAACAAAAACTAAATTAGGATCACAAGAAATTGAACCAGGAGGACAATCCATGCGTTCATTTATCAATGATTTCTTAAAAGATAAATTAGACAATTACTTACACCGTAATCCAGAGGTTGCTGAGACGATTGAGAAGAAAATCAAACAGTCGGAACGTGAACGTAAGGAATTGACCGGTATTCGTAAATTGGCACGTGACCGTGCGAAGAAATCGAGTTTACACAATAAAAAATTACGCGATTGCCGTATTCACTTCCCAGATTTGAAAGATGAACGTCGCGAGGAAACAACTTTGTTTATTACCGAGGGAGATTCTGCGAGTGGATCGATTACGAAATCACGAGATGTAAATACGCAAGCGGTTTTCTCATTGCGTGGTAAACCATTGAACTGTTTTGGGTTGACAAAAAAAGTGGTGTATGAAAACGAAGAGTTTAACTTGATTCAAGCGGCCTTGGACATCGAGGAAGATATGGATAACTTGCGTTATAACAAAATTGTAATCGCAACCGATGCCGATGTCGATGGAATGCACATCCGTTTGTTGTTGTTGACATTCTTTTTACGTTTCTTCCCAGATTTGGTGAAACGTAACCACGTATATGTATTGCAAACGCCTTTATTCAGGGTACGAAATAAGAAGAAAACGATCTATTGTTATTCGGATGAAGAGCGTAGAAATGCAATCAATGAATTAGGGAAAAATCCAGAGATTACCCGATTCAAAGGGTTAGGGGAAATTTCACCAGATGAGTTCAAGCACTTTATCGGTGAAGATATCCGTTTGGAACCTGTAATCCTTTCCAAAGAAGCATCGATTGATGAAATTTTATCGTATTACATGGGGAAAAACACGCCAGAGCGACAAGATTTTATCATTGATAACTTGCGTGTTGAGAAGGATTTGGAGGATGAAATTGCAAAAGATAAATTAGAAGGTAACGACGAAGTCGAAGAAATAGAATCATAATTATGGCTGAAGACGAAATTGAAGACGTAAATTCGAATGAAGGAGAATTTAATCCTTTTGAAAAAGCAAAGGTGGATGATGTCATTATCCCACTGAATGGTTTGTATGAAAATTGGTTTTTAGATTATGCTTCTTACGTAATCTTGGAACGTGCTGTACCAGCATTATTCGACGGACTTAAACCGGTGCAACGTCGTATCATGCACTCGATGAAAGAGTTGGATGATGGTCGTTATAACAAGGTTGCAAACATCATTGGTAATACGATGAAGTATCACCCACACGGAGATGCTTCCATTGGTGATGCGTTGGTACAATTGGGTCAAAAAGATATTTTGATCGATTGTCAAGGAAACTGGGGAAATACATTAACTGGAGATGGCGCTGCTGCTCCACGTTACATTGAAGCACGTTTGTCGAAATTTGCATCACATGTTGTGTTTAATCCAAAAACAACGAATTGGTTATCCAGTTACGATGGTAGAAATAAAGAACCAGATCAACTTCCTGTAAAATTTCCTTTGTTATTAGCGCAAGGAACAGAAGGGATTGCAGTTGGTATGGCGTGTAAAATTTTACCACATAACTTCAATGAATTAATTGATCAATCCATTCTGCATTTACGTGGAAAGAAAGTAGAGATTTTTCCAGATTTCTTAACGGGTGGTATGGCGGACTTTAGTAACTACAATGATGGACTTCGTGGTGGTAAAGTTCGTGTACGTGCTAAAATCAAGAAGTTAGACAATAAAACACTTACGATCACTGAAATTCCTTTTGGTACAAATACTGGTTCGTTAATTGAATCCATCATCAAAGCGAACGATAAAGGAAAAATTAAAGTTCGTAAAATTGAAGATAATACTTCTGCAAACGCAGAAATTAACATTCACTTAGCACCTGGAGTTTCTCCAGATAGAACGTTAGATGCCTTGTATGCATTTACGGATTGTGAAGTGTCGATTTCTCCAAATGCTTCAATCATTGATGGAGATAAACCACGTTTCATTGGAGTAAGTGAAATTTTACGTATCAATACGGATAATACGGTTCAATTACTAAAATGGGAATTAGAAATCCGTTTACAAGAATTGATGCAAGCGTGGCATTTCTCAACCTTGGAGAAGATTTTCATCCGTGAAGAGATGTACATCGACTTTAAGAAGTATTCCAATAAAGAAGAATTATTCAAGTATTTATTTAAATGCTTCGAACCTTTCAAAAAAATGTTCATTCGCGAAATCGTAGAAGAAGATTTACAAAAGTTGACACAAATTCAAATGATACGTATCACGCGTTTCGACAGTGATAAAGCGGATGAAGCGATCGTGAAGTTGGAAGAGGAGATGGAACAAGTGAAGGACAAGTTGGCAAATTTGACGGATTATGCGATTGATTACTTCAAAGACTTGAAAAAACGTTTTGGTGATGGAAGAGATCGTAAAACGGAAATAAAAATATTTGACAACATTGTTTCTTCGAAAGTAATTATAGCTAACCGTAAATTATACGTAGATCCGGAAGAAGGATTTATCGGTTGGGGTCTTAAACAAAAAGAAGCAGTAAACGATTGTTCGGAAATCGATGATATCATTGTTTTCTTCAATACGGGTAAAATGATGATTACCAAGGTTTCGGATAAGAAATTTGTAGGTAAAGGTATCATTCATGCAGATGTTTGGAAACGAGGAGATACGCGTACGATTTACCACATGATGTACCAAGACGGTCTTGGAGGACCAGCGATGATGAAACGTTTTTACGTGAATTCAATTACTCGTGATACAGAATATGATTTAACACGTGGTGTGAAAGGAAGTAAATTATTATACTTCTCGATACATCCAAATGGAGAGAAAGAGGTCGTAACGGTGATGTTACGTCCACGTCCACACTTAAAACGTTTGCGTTTTGACATCGATTTTGGAGATTTATTAATCAAATCCAGAACTTCCTCAGGAAACCGCGTAACGAAAGAGATTGTTCAGAAAATCACCCAAAAAGAAGTGGGTGGATCTACCTTAGCAGCACGCAAAATTTGGTACGATGTTATCGTTGGACGATTAAATGATGATGGAAGAGGTAAGTTCTTAGGTTCTTTTAAAGGTTCCGATAGAATACTTACACTATACAAATCAGGAGAATACCGATTGACCAGTTTCGATTTAGCGAATCACTTTGACGAAGATATGGTGCATATCGAGAAATGGATTCCTCGTAGACCAATCTCAGCCGTTTATTACGACGCAGAAAAAGAAATGCACTATGTGAAACGTTTCTTATGCGAGGTTACTTCCGACAAAAAAGTATCTTTTATTTCAGAAGCAGAAGGTTCGTTCTTAGATGTTGTTTCGACTTCTTACCGTCCTGAAGTGCGTGTAGTTTTCAATAAATTACTAAAAGAGACGAAAAACCTTCCAGATAACGTATTCAACATCGCGGATATGATTGATGTGAAAGGGTTGAAAGCACAAGGGAATCAGGTTACCAAATTCAAAGTGAAGGAAATTACCTTGAATCACGAAATTGATGGGGGTGAACCTTGGCCTGAAGATGCTGCAGCTGTTGTAGAAGGAGGTGAAAGTGCTGAAGAAGCATTGACTGTAGAGTGGGATTTAGATAAAAAAGAGGAGGACGACGACGATGTACAACCAAGTTTGTTTGATGCACCGGAGGAAGAATAACATTTAGTTATATGTGATAGATGATGGGTTGTGAATTTTCATAGCCCATTTTTTTTGTGCATTTTTCAAACCTATTTTGATATTATAAGTAGCCAAAACTACTATTAAAACTATAGTTTTGGCTACTTATAAACATGTATTTTTTACGTAAAATGTTGTTTTTAAGTAGTTTAGTTTTTTTTATTTTATAAATTATTTTTATTTTTTTTTCACTAAAAAATACACTTATATCTAGCCAAAACTTATATAATTTCATTACATTTGGCTACTTATAATACACTATAAATATGGTAGTAGGTAGAAAATCAGAGGTTTCCATTTTATTGAATTGTCTTTCAACTCCACGTTCTGAGTTACTTGCAGTATACGGAAGAAGAAGGGTAGGTAAAACGTATTTAATCCGAAATACCTTTGCAAAGCAAATGTGTTTTGATTTTTCAGGGACTTATAAATCTTCATTAAAACAACAGCTTAAAAATTTTCACTTTACCTTAAAAAATCAATCTCCAAAGAATAAAATTCCGAAAGATTGGACAGAAGCTTTTTACCAATTGTCCAACTTCATTGACTCTCTTAAATCCAAAAAGAAAAAAGTGATCTTCCTCGATGAATTTCCATGGTTAGATACACGAAAATCCAACTTTTTAGCTGCTTTTGACCGCTTCTGGAATAGTTATGCGGTAAAACGAAATGATTTAGTTGTAGTTATTTGTGGTTCTGCAGCTTCTTACATGATTAAAAACATCATCAAAAACAAGGGTGGTTTACACAATCGAATTACGCAGCATATTCATTTACATCCTTTTAATTTAAGAGAGACTGAAGAATTGCTACGTGCGAACAAGGTAAAATTATCTAGGTATGAAATTTTACAGGTGTATATGGCGATGGGTGGGATTCCTCATTACCTAGAAAAAATCTTACCTGGAGAAAGTGTTCCGCAACTAATAGATCGCTTATGTTTTGAAAAAGATGGTTTTTTACGTACTGAATTTAAAATGATTTTCGCGTCCTTATTTGATCATTATGAAAATCACGAAATGATTATTCGTATGCTTGCAAATGTTCGAAAAGGAATGACGCGTAATGAAATTGTAGCAAAGATTAAAATCCAGTCGGGTGGGACCTTGTCCAAAACACTTGTTGAATTGGAAGAGTCTGGTTTTATCGAAAAATATTTACCCTACAAAGGAAACAAAGATGCTTTATTTCGATTAACAGATGAGTATTCCATGTTTTACATCAAGTATATTGAAAATTCAAAACCTTCTTCTACAAGTTATTGGATG
Organism: Flavobacteriia bacterium; assembly: GCA_947455515.1. Lineage (GTDB taxonomy): Bacteria > Bacteroidota > Bacteroidia > Flavobacteriales_D > Crocinitomicaceae > CANHVK01. The sequence continues at coordinate 44,833 of CANGOF010000005.1, read as the reverse complement.
AAACTTCAGGCACAACAAAGTGTGAAGGTATGGAGTGGTTTTACCTTTGAAACAATTTGTATGAAGCATGTAGAGCAAATTAAGTCAGGATTAAAAATTCATGGTGTACATTCTGTAAACGGAAGTTGGATTCAAAAAAACAGTGATTCAAATGCACAAATTGATTTGTTAATTGATCGAGATGATAACGTAATTAACTTGTGTGAAATGAAATTCTACAATACGGAATTTTCATTGGATAAAAAGCAAATCAATGATGTGATGCATAAAATGAATGTATTTGTCGATGCTACTAAAACCAAAAAAAGTATTTTCATCACGTATATCACTACCTTTGGACTAGTAAAAAACAACTACAGAAGACAATTTGTGCAAAATGAACTAACGATTGATTGTTTGTATTTGGCTATATAGCTAGCCAAAATACTAACAATACACATAGTTTTGGCTACTTATAAGTGACTTTAATTTGTGTATGTTTTTGTTTTTCAGTATATTATTGTTTTTTTTTATTTATGATATTAAAATAAAATAATTTATGTTTAAATCTAAAATTCACTTTTTAATTTTTATACTTCCAATTGTAATTTGTTGTTGGATGATGTACCCGCTTCATGGGATGGTATTTGATTGCACTAATTGTGACCCTCTTGGAATTGGCTTAACATTAAATTTTGTGTTAATTATTTGGGTGTTATTTATTTTGATTTATTCAGGTATAGTTTTTTCTAAAAAGATAACCACTGAAAAAGATAGAAAGCATCGCTTACAACGTTACTTAATTATGATTGTATCAATAATTGGAATTGTTGGAGGTACTTATGCTACTATATTTTATGAAGGTCAAAAACATAATAAAATTTATTACAGTATTCGTAAAAAAGAATTTCAAATTGAAAAACAAAAAATCAAATTTACGATTGATAGTTTAAAAAATATAATATTATCACATCCAAATAATGCTCAATTATACTATAATTTGGCTTTGGAATTACGACATCATGGTATGTGGAAATATTCCAAGGAAGTATTGAAGAATGGAATCAAAATTGACTCGACAAATAGCGATTGTCATTTAGAGTTAGGTTATATTTATAAAGTAACATATAATGATTTCGAAAAAGCTATTAAAGAATATAAAATGGGTTTAAAATATATGAATACCGATCCACAATGGGTCATTGACGAAATCGCTTGGTTGGAAGAATTAAAGAAAAGAAAGAAAAATTGATTTATTTTGCAATATAAGTATTCATAATTTATAAATAATAATTTACAAATCAATGCATTCTAACTCCATCCAACCTTCCGATTTCAAACATGTATGGCATCCGTTCACACAAATGAAAACTGCACCGACACCCTTAGCGATTGTGAAAGCAAAAAATGCAAGTCTGTTTGCTGAAGATGGAACGGAATACTTGGATTGTAACTCCTCGTGGTGGGTAAATATCCATGGTCATGGTCACCCGCGATTAAAACAAGCATTAGTGGAGCAATTTGATGCCATCGATCATGTGATTTTTGCAGGAGTAACGCATCCCAAAGCGGTGGAGTTAGCCGAAAAAGTAACAAACTTATTACACGATAACCTTCAAAAAGTGTTCTTTTCAGACGATGGTTCGACAGCGGTTGAAGTCGCACTAAAAATGGCGTTTCAATACTGGCATAACCGAAATGAACCCAAGAAACGCGTATTAGCATTAGATGGAGCATACCACGGTGATACGTTTGGTGCTATGTCAATTTCTCAACGTGGATACTTCAATGAACCCTTCGAACATTTATTTTTTTCGGTGGATTATTTAGAATTTCCAATAAAAGAAAAAGAGGAGGCTATTTTGTTGGAAGCAGAGAAACTGTTTTACACACAAGAATTTGCAGCAATTATAGTAGAACCACTCATTCAAGGTTCGGCAGGAATGCGCACCTATTCATCTGAGTTTTTAGAGAAATTAGTCATACTGGCAAAGTCGTATGGTGTCCTCGTGATTTTTGACGAAGTGATGACAGGATGGGGGAGAACGGGGGAGTTGTTTGCGATGTATCACATTCATGAAACGCCAGACATTGTTTGTCTTTCAAAAGGGTTGACCGGAGGTGTATTACCGTTAGGATTAACGATTGCTACACAGCAAATCTATGAAGCGTTTTTGGCAGAAGAGAAAACGAAAGCGTTGTTACACGGACACTCGTTTACGGGGAATGCGCTCGTATGTGCAGTTGCTTGTGCAAACATCGATTTAGTAAATGAAATTGAATTCAAACAAAACGTAAATCGAATTTCGGAGCAACATGCATTGTTCAAAGAAAGAATTGAAAATTTAGAAAATGTACAAGAAGTCCGTCATTTGGGAACAATAATAGCCATTGAGATTTTACAAGAAAACGCAGATTATTTTTCATCGATAAGAGATCAAGCATATGATTACTTTTTGTCGATAGGACTATTAATCCGACCACTTGGAAATGTTATCTTTTTGAATCCTCCATATTGTACTACGAATGAAGAGTTAGAAAGAATGTATAAAGGGATTGAAGATTTTATAATGAGTTTATAGTTACCTCAAAACCGTAATATTCCCTTGCATTTGTTTATGCTCTTCTCCAATACATTCTACGTTTAAATAATAATCAAAAACGTCTGGGTCAACTAATTTTCCTTTATATGTACCATCCCATCCTTGATTTATATCAAAGGATTCAAATACTTTTTCTCCCCAGCGATTGAAAACTCTAAATTCTATTTTTTTGATTGGATGACCTCGAACAAACAACACATCATTTTCTCCATCACTATTTGGAGAAAAGGCATTAGGTACAAAAACATAAGGGAAGTCACAATCCCAAGGAATGATATGAATAAGAATAGTGTCGCTTACTGTGCATTGATCATCTGATACTTTTAATGTATAAATTGTATTTTCCCAAACTGTCGCTTCTGTGTTTTGTAATTGGCTATTGTTCACTTTAGATTCAGGTGTCCATATGTAACTATAACCATCAGGTTTACCATATAATTTAACGTTGTCACCTTTAAGAATTGTTGTTTTGTCTGCGCTTGCAAGTGCATTTAATAAATCCCAAGATTTAAAACTAATTTTCAATGAGTCTTTTGCAATACAACCTAAGTCTCCAGTAGCTTGTATGTAAATGGTTTGTGTTGTATCCATTTTTACAATTACTGAATTAGCTGATGGATGGGATGTTATAAATTTTTTAGGAGACCAATCGAACGTAAAAGTTTGGTTTTTACTTTGAATTGAACTATACAAGGAGTCAGATTTTAGCACGCAAATTTTTGTATCTCCAATAATTTTTAGAGAAGGACTAATAACGGAAATATAAACGCTATCAATTTTCTCACAGTATCCATTACTAGCTTTGTAAAACAACCACTGAGATGAATCAGCTAGAAACGTTAATGTGGAGTCAGCTGATTTTTTTATTATAGGTGAAAAATTATTAGTAAGAGACCAACAATAAGAATTTGCTGTACCATAACTATTTGCATTAAATTTAATTGCAATTGGATCACAAACTTCCATATCGTTTAACTTTACGTAACGAATTGTATCTAGAATAGCAGACGTAAAACTAGTTGTATCAATCAAATTGCAAATTGAGTTTTTAACCAACAATTTCACAGTGTAATTTCCTTTTTTTGTATATGTTTTAGTTATACTAGATAATAACGAATCTTTTTTACCATTACCTAAATCCCAAACAAATCCATCTGTATTTGTACTTGAATTAGTATAGGTGATGTTAATTGGTAAACAACTTGTATCAGATGAAGAAGTAAGTTTAGCAGAAGGTACTAATTCAAAATCGTATTTAAACACTAAATTATTACAATTATCACTATTATTCGTTTTAGACCAGGCATTAGCTGTAACAGGAAAATCACTGTACCCGCCACAACCTCCACAAACTGATTGATATACGACACCTTTTTTATCAAAGCGAGATGTGCCTCCATCAACATGTTCTTGTGCTTGATTACCACCGATATAACTTCCATATACGAGTTTCGAGAAATTTTTATCAATTACAAAAAGATGAAAATCATATCCATCAGTCGTTTTTTGAAAAGCATCACTGCTTAAAGGCATATTGTTTAATACACTTCCTGGTATCGTATCTGTAATTGTTAAATTATTATTTTTTAAAATTCCTGTTACATAAGGGCTTCCATTTTGAATAACATTTGCACCCCAACCAGAAACATAAATGTTGTAACAATCATCAACTAAAAATGCGACTGGTGAAACATTGTTAATCGTTGGGTTTCCGTTTCCATATAGTGTTGAATTCAATAAATTTGATATTGAAGAATCAAATTTTGCTATAAATTGCGTACTGTTTGGAATTGAATATGATGCATTTTTGACTAGAAATTTACCACCTATTGAATGACCTACAACATAAATATTATTATCTATGTCAGATTCAATGCAATATGTTTGGTCATATTTATTTAATCCTAAGTAGCTTAAATTGTTAAGTTGTTTGCCATCATATGACATTACTCCAATAAATCCATCAGCTTTTCCTCCGCCATAGTTTTTTTGATAACTTAATGGAGTTGTTTTGAGATCGTTAGAACTAGTACCTCCACAAAAAATAATTTGATTTCCATGAGATACTTTGAGTGAATTTAAAGCATCATTTTCAGAACCTCCAATATAGGTAGAAAATAATAAATCAGTAAAATCATTTTTTAATTTTAAAATAATTCCATCTTGTTTTCCTCCAATTTTTGATTGGATACCATTAACAATTGGAAAATCTGATGAACGAGTCGATGTTGCAATAATAATATTTTTCAGAGAATCTAAAAAGATTTCACCTCTAAATTGATCTCCGTAATTATTTGTTAGTGAGTCATATGGAATAAATTGGTAATTACTACCAATTATATTTTGAGTAGCATATTGAGCTATTTGACCTAAGTAATTATAATTAACTCCATCATTTTGGGAGCCACCTATAAGAGTTGAGCCAACTAATTGATGACCATTCGCACTAATTTTAAAAGCGAAAATATCTATCCCATTAGTGCCAAATAATGCGCCGTTGTTAAGAATGTATAATGCGTCACCACCATGATGAACATTTTGAAAACAGCCTGATGTTGTTGGAAAATCTATACTTGAAGTTGCTCCAAAACCATAAATATTATCTTGATCATCGCAAATTAGTGAATGTACCGTTTCATTTCCATTTAAATCAGATCCCCCTCCTAAAAAAGCAGTCCAAAGCATTTTAGAACCATCGTTTGAATATTTAGAAATAAAAACATCGGAAACTAATACATAATAGTCGATACATTTATTATTATAGTATTGTTTGCAAAATGTATTTGGAACAGTAAAATTACTTTTAATATTAAAAACTCCTTTATCAGGTGTAGGATAGGAATTACCAAATACTGTTCCTCCAGAATAAGCCGTTCCATCATGACCATAAGTAGCGGTCATACCAAAATTATCTGTAACTGAACCACAATAAGTTGCAAATACAAGCACAGGATCAATAATTAATGGTAAACTATTGTCGTATTTTCCAAGTTTAAACTGGACAATTCCTTCTCTTGAAATAACAAAATCACTTTTTATTTCAATTTTATTTCCTTGTACTACTTGGTAAACATAAGGTTTATTTTCAATTATACTTCCAAGAGGAGTTTCGATTTTTAATCTTCCTAATTGATCTATAGATACTTTATCTGCTCCTGCAATTTCTAATTCAATCAATTGTGAATTAGTAAAGGGAGAAACAATGAATTCATATTTCAATTGTTCATCATCTTGTATTAAATGTATGTCAATACCGGTGTAAATATCATGTAAAGTTGCATCTGTAAATGTATGTACATCTTTCGTCCATTTACGTTCATCTTTTCCTAAAAAGAAATTATAATATTCTTCGGATGCTTTTGACTTAGTTACATGTTTAATCTCATTTGAATTTCTAAAATTTAGGTGAACTACATGCTGCCTATCTTGTAATGTAGTGTCTATTTTTCCATTCGAAACATGATTTTTTCTTAATGCCTCAAAATCTTTTAAATGAAACAATAATTTATTTCGTTGCACCCATAAATTTCCTCCTTTAAAGGAAGATTTGAAAAGTATATCTTCATCCCATTGTCCCTTATTTTCCATGAACGAAGAAACTGAATGAACGGGTAGTGGAACAATTGCTTTCTCTTTATTTTGAGAAAACAAAACAGTACTAATTAAACTTATAAGAAGACCAATGAAAAATTTCATACCTATAAAGTTATCATTTTTATCGAATAAAAAAAGCTGTCTCAAATGAAACAGCTTTTAAATATTTTAATGATATTATTTATCAAGTTTACAATGAATAATTAAAATTTGATTAATCGAGGCAGACTAGAAATTTGTTTTTTGAGTGTACTTAAGTACATGATAAATCAAATTTAGCAGTCGAACGATGAGAAATCGAATTTTATATTCATTAAGCTAGAACTGCCATAACTTCTGCCATCTTTTTACCAATCTCCGCTGGAGAATCCACTACATGAATTCCACATTCTCTCATGATACGTTTTTTGGCTTGAGCAGTGTCGTCATGTCCACCAACAATTGCACCTGCGTGCCCCATTGTTCTTCCTGCTGGAGCAGTTTCACCTGCGATGAATCCTACAACTGGTTTTGTTCCGTTTTCTTTAATCCAACGAGCAGCAATTGCTTCTAAGTTACCTCCGATTTCACCAATCATGATGATACCTTCCGTTTCTGGATCATTCATTAATAACTCAACCGCTTCTTTCGTAGTAGTTCCAATGATTGGATCTCCACCAATACCGATTGCAGTAGTAATTCCTAATCCTGCTTTTGCAACTTGGTCAGCAGCTTCATATGTTAATGTACCAGATTTAGATACGATACCGATTTTACCTTTTTTGAAAACAAATCCTGGCATGATACCAACTTTTGCTTCACCAGCGGTAATAACACCTGGGCAGTTAGGACCAATTAAACGAGTGTCATATCCTTTGATATATTCTTTTGCTTTCACCATGTCATTTACTGGAATACCTTCTGTAATACAAACGATTACTTTGATACCTGCATTTGCAGCTTCCATAATTGCATCTGCAGCAAAAGCTGGTGGTACAAAAATAATAGATACATCCGCTTTTGTAGCGTTTACTGCGTCAACAACCGTATTAAATACTGGTTTATCTAAATGCGTAGAACCACCTTTACCTGGAGTAACACCTCCAACTACGTTTGTTCCATATTCAATCATTTGAGAAGCATGGAAAGTTCCTTCACTTCCTGTAAAACCTTGAACAATTACTCTTGAATCTTTGCTAACTAGTACACCCATTTTGACGGATTTTTTATGTTATTAATTTTTGTAGACCAAAAGTAGGATTTTGTAAGGGGATTACCAACTTTTAGTTGAAAAAAGTGAATTCGTTTCTTTGAATTTTGTTTAAAAGCTTTGTATCTTCAATTAGATAAGAATTTAAGTTTTTGTATTACAATCCTTTCAATGTTTCAATCGTCTCACTTGGATTTGTAGAACCGAATACAAAACTTCCTGCAACTAATACGTCAGCCCCAGCATCTACTAATAATTTTCCTGTTTCTAAATTAACTCCTCCATCCACTTCAATTAAGGCGGTAGAACCTTTTTCTTGAATTAATTGTTTAGTTTCAGCAACTTTATTCACTGCATTAGCAATGAATTTTTGTCCTCCAAAACCTGGATTTACGGACATAATTAACACTAAATCCAAATCAGCAATCACATCTGTTAGTGCACTAACAGGGGTATGTGGATTCAATGCTACACCAGCTTTCATCCCCGCTTGTTTGATCGCTTGTATCGTACGGTGTAAATGTCTACACGCTTCGTAATGAACAGTTAAAATATCTGTTCCGCAACGTTTAAATTCTGCAATGTAATCGTCTGGATTTTCAATCATGATATGAACATCCAAGGGTTTGGTTGCATGACGTTTCATTGCTTCGATCACTGGAAAACCAAAAGAAATATTTGGTACAAATACACCATCCATTACATCTACGTGAAACCAATCTGCTTGACTAGCATTAATCATTTCAATGTCACGTTGCATATTCGCAAAGTCACAGGATAACATCGATGGGGAAATAAGTACGCTCATAATTCTCTTTTTTTGATTTGACGTTAAAATTACGGATTATAATAGATTGTTGAAATTTAAACCTCAAAATTTCATCAGCAATCCTTATATTTACTTCGTATTATAACGTTTACATGACAATTCTAATTATCATTGCTACCGCTATCATTTCTTTTATGGGATTTAAAAGCCCTCAAATGATTAGTAAATGGGTGTTTTCGCCATACCTAGTTAAACATAACAATGAACTTTCTCGCTATATATCTCACATGTTTATTCATGCGGATTTATCTCATCTACTTTTTAACATGATCTCTTTATTCATGTTTGGTACCATGATTGAAGGTGAATTATATACTCATTTTGGAGAATCGAATGGATTGATTCATTTTTTTATTTTATATTTTGTTGGAGGTTTATTTTCTACTTTGTGGCCTTACATACGAAATCAAGAAAATCCAAACTACTTGTCCTTGGGGGCTTCTGGAGCCGTTTCAGCGATTGTTTTCGCAGGGATTATGTGGAACCCAACAATGAAAATGGGATTAATATTTCTACCAATTATGATTCCAGCCTATATCTTTGGCCCACTTTATTTAGCATTTGAATTTTGGATGTTTAAAAAACAAAAAACAAATATTGCCCACGATGCACATATCGGTGGTGCCGTGTTTGGGGTATTGTATGTTTTATTGATCAATGCCGATAAAGGAAAAGAATTTTTACATAGTATAATGCCTTAATGTATGCAAGATTTATTTGTTAATAATAATGGAGCAGTAATTCCTAACAAAGGAGCTACTATTGCAGCAGGGAATCGTTCCTATCTTTATGGGGATGGATTGTTTGAAAGTATTCGAATTATGAATGGTAAACCAATTAATGTGGTAAACCATTTTAATCGTATGGTGGAAGGTGCGAAAGCAATCAAAATGCGTTTTCCTTCATTTTTTACGGTGGAATTTTTTGAAGATAAAGTAAAAGAACTAATTGCATTATCCGCAATAAAAGAAGGAGGGAAATGTAGAATTTCTTTGGATAGAGCATTAGGAGGAACGTACATTCCAGAAACCAACGAAATATCTTACTTTATAGAGGTTTATCCATACGAATCCAATTATTTTGAATTAAATTCAAAAGGATATGAAGTAGATATTTACCGTGAAATAAAAAAACAAAAAAACTTTTTAGCTAATTTCAAAACAAAAAACGGTTTGTTGTATGTCATGACGTCTATCGCAGCAAAAGAAAAAGGATTGGATGATTATTTGTTAATTAATGAAAATGATGCAGTTATTGAAAGTTCCAATTCGAATTTATTTGTAGTTAGTAATGGTGTTTTATATACTCCAAGTTTAGAAGACGGTTGTTTGGCAGGTACGATGCGAATGCAAGTCATCAATATTGCACTGAGCCATGGAATTAAGGTGTACGAATGTGCAATTTTACCTCAAAATTTATTAGCTGCAGATGAAATTTTCTTAACTAATGCCATTCGAGGAATAGTTTGGGTAGGAGGATACCGTACAAAACGTTATTTCAATACCGTTGGTAGAAAAATTCAATCGTACCTAAATGATTATTGGGACAACCAATTAAACGAATCAGAAGAATAATTTATTCTCAATTAAATAGTAAAGTGTGGCTAATTTTAAGGAATTAGGAGTTGAAAACTACCTAATTAAAGCATTAAACGATATCAACATAACAGAACCTACTGAAATTCAGCAAAAAGCGTTGCCTTTTTTATTGGAATATAATTCAGATTTCGTAGGTCAAGCACAAACTGGGACTGGTAAAACAGCTACGTTTGGTATTCCAATTATTCAAAAAATTGATGCAACTTCACCGAATGTGCAATCCTTAATTTTGGCACCGACTCGTGAATTATGTCAGCAAATTTCCAAACAACTCTTTAAAATGACAAAATACACTACTAATGTGTATGTCCAAGCAGTGTACGGAGGTGAAAAAATAGATTTACAAATTCGTGCACTTTCGAGACCAACACAAATTATTGTAGCGACTCCTGGACGTTTGATCGATTTATTGGAACGAAAAGTAGTAGACCTTACTGGTGTAAATACGGTAGTGTTAGACGAAGCGGATGAAATGTTGAAAATGGGTTTTCAAAAAGATGTGGAAACAATATTAAGACAAACGCATAAAAACAGTTTTACTTGGTTGTTTTCTGCAACGATACCGAATGAATTAGAGTTAATCATCACTAATTATTTATCGGAAGATGCAAAACGAATTCAAGTAAACAAACAAAAAAACATGAATTCTGGAATTGAACACCAGTATTTTGTGTGTGATCCAAAACAAAAGTTCGCGTATTTAACACATTTTCTTATAACACAACCCAACAAAACAGGAATTTTCTTTTGTAGGACAAAGGCCTCTGCTCAGTTTATTTCGGATAAGTTAAAAGAAAATAATCACAGTGTTGGAGTAATCCATGGTGATTTAGAACAAAGAGAACGTGAAAAAGTGATGCGTATGTTCAAAAAGGGAACATTTGCTTTTCTTGTTGCAACCGATATTGCTGCACGTGGTATAGATGTAGAGGATTTGTCTTTTGTGGTTCATTATGAATTACCAGATGATATTGAAAATTACACCCACCGAAGTGGAAGGACTGCTCGTGCTGGTAAAAAAGGTATTTCAATTGCGTTTATAGAATCTAAAGAAATCAAACGAATACGCAAAATCGAACAAGAGTTAGGTATTAAATTTTACCAAATCAAATAGTTTAAGTTCGATTTGAGGATGAAACACCACGTATTGTTTATTGGACTTGTCTGGCCTGAACCAAACTCTTCTGCTGCTGGGGTACGTATGTTACAAATAGTCCATTCGTTTTTAGAACAAGATTATCATGTATCTTTTGCCTGCTCAGCTGCACGTAGTGAATTTAGTTTTCCTTTGGAAAACTTGGGGGTTATCTGTCATTCTATTCTGCTCAATGACCATAGTTTTGATGTGTTTGTTTCTGAATTAAAGCCTACAATGGTTGTCTTTGATCGTTACATCACGGAAGAGCATTATGGTTGGCGTGTAACTGAAAATTGTCCTAATGCATTACGAATTTTAGATACGGAAGATCTTCATTGTTTACGAAAAGCTCGCCAAAAAGCACTAAAAGAAAATAGAGAATTTGAAGTTTCAGATTTATTAGTCGAAGAAACCGCTAAACGTGAAATAGCAAGTATTTTACGTTGCGATATTACCTGGATTATTTCAGAATTCGAAATGTACATTTTGAAAAATGTATTTAAATTGGATGAATCGTTGTTTGCGTATTTACCGATGTGGGTTGATACTGTAGGGATGTTGCATGCAACATCCCTACAGTATCAAACAAATGCAACATCCCTACAGTATCAAACAAATGCAACATCCCTACAGTATCAATTCCACCTAAAATCTAATTTCTCATTTATTGGTAATTTTTTACATGAACCAAATTGGGATGCTGTTTTATTTTTGAAAAAAGAAATTTGGCCTATTATTCGTAAAAAACTTCCACAAGTGGAACTTCACATATTTGGTGCATATCCTTCTCAAAAAGTATTGGATCTTCATAATCCAAAAGAAGGTTTTATAGTTAAAGGTCGAGCAAATAATTTGGAAGAAGTGTATGATTCTACACGAGTATTTTTAGCTCCATTACGATTCGGAGCAGGAATCAAAGGAAAATTAATGGAAGCCATGTTACGCGGTGTTCCAAGTGTAACGACATCTGTCGGTGCAGAATCGATGCATGGTGATAATGCCTGGAATGGTAGTATTGAAGAAGGAGCAGAAGCTTTTGCTGATGCGGCTGTATCCTTATATTCTTATGAGAAAATATGGCAAGATTCAGTAGAAAATGGTGTTCAACTGATTCAATCCAGGTATATCAAAAAAGATAATTCTTTTATTTCTCATTTAGAAGAACTATTCTACAATTTAGAAATGCATCGAAGACAAAATTTTATGGGTAGTTTGTTACAATATCAAAGTTTTCAGGCCACCAAGTATATGTCTAAATGGATAGAATTAAAAAAGTCACTCAAATAGTTTATTGATTTTTTTTTGCTCTTTATAAGCAACTTGATTCATTTTATAATAATAGGAAAATAATCGTTTTCTACTTGATTCACCGAATATCAAATACCATATTGTATAGTATGTATGTATTCTTTTTTCATCTGGTAATTGAAGGATTTGATTATACTTAGCGATTTTGTATCCATATTTCTTACTGTATAAAGCCTTATATTCATTAATCGAAATCTCTGAGTTTTTGGGTGTACTCTTAATAAGTTTGATACGATCAACGATGGATTTTACACATACGATTTTACCATATTTATCACGTATTATTATTCCATAAAATGGATCAAACATACAATACTGATTATCAATCTTAATTTCACAAACTGAATGGTGTGAAATAGAGTCTTTGCCATATAAAAAGATAAGTCTTCCTTTTAATTTTAATGTGTTTACAAGGGATAATAAAGTATTACATTGTTCATCGCAATAGCCTTGACCAATCATTAATGGTTTTCCACTTTCACCTAAAATATTATTTTTTTTTTGAAAATGAGGAATTTGGTTTCTGAATCTTGTTATGTATATAGGTGTAAAGTTTATACACTTTTTCAGTGTTTGAAATATTTAAACGGGTTTCATTTTTTGCGATAGAAAACAAAACGGTATATGCAAAATCAAGTTTATGGAATTTAACAAAAAGAAAAGGAAGGATGTAAAATATTGCAATGAATAAAATGAGGATAAAAAATAAACGACTATTTTTTTTGTGTTTCATCGAATAAAATTCCATTCAGTTTCTGTGGAAGTTTTTGCATCAAAGGTATATCCATCAACAGCATATACTTTCAATTCTTCTAGACTTTTTATATTTTTTTGAATACAGTAATTCGCCATTGCTCCACGAGCATGTTTAGCATACATCATGACCACTTTGTACTGACCATTGCTAAAATCTTTGAAAGTAGGAGTGATTACCTTTGCTTTCAATTGTTTGAAATTAATGACTTTATTATATTCTGAAGATGCTAGATTTAAAACTTCTTTAGCTTGCTCAGAATTTAATTGTTTGGTTAATTTTTCTGACCAAAAAGCATATAAATTTTTGACTTTTGGTGTAATTTGCCATTTAGTTCCCATTTCTAATCGGTAGGGATATACAAGATCCAAAGGTTTTAAAATCCCATATAGTCCAGATAAAATTCGGATGTTGTTATTTGCGATAATAAGTTCTTCTTGTGACCAAGAAAACGGATCTAATCCTTTGTAAACTTCCCCATTAAATACTTCGATACACGCTTTTACTTCTTTGCTTTCTTCAGAGGGAGTAACCCAAGCTTGGTATCTGTCATAATTTAAATGAGCAAGATCAGAAGAGATATGCATCATCTCCATTAATTTCTTGGGACTAATTTTTTTTAGTTTCGCAACCAATTGTTCAGTTTCCTTTATGTATGTAGGCGGATTTACAAATGGTTTATCTAATGATTTTGAATAATCTAAAGATTTAGCAGGAGATAGTAATATTTTCATAATTAATACGATGAAATGGTAAAACGAACTTCTGTTGCACCTTTTCCATATTCGAGGTAGGAGGCATCATAAAATTCGATATGTTCTTGTTTAGATAAATAGGACCGTATTTCATTTTTTAAAACACCTTCACCAACACCATGAATAATTACCAATTTTTGGATACGTTTATCTTTCGCTCTTAAAAATGTGCTTTTAAAATTGGTAAGTTGTTTTAGTAAAATTTCAGTATTAGTTAGATTTCTTGAGTTATCTAATAAGTTTTCTATATGTAAATCGATTTCCCAAATGGATGTTTTCTTTTTGTTTTCCATTTTCACAGAAAACTGCATATTTCTTCTTTTTGAAATTGCTTCTTTTTCGTTTGGGATGGTTTGTTTGTCCAACTGATAATTCAAGCTATGAATTCGAATTAACTCCGAAATGTCTCTAATTTGTTCAAAACCTTCGTTATCGATAAGTCTAATTTTTTGTATAGGTAGAAATTCTAAAATAGTAGCTGTTCCTTGTTCGGAGAAAAAACCTACTTTTTCACCTAATTGAAAGTTATACATTTTAGGCACCTTTCACTTTAAACATTACGCGTCGATTTTTGGCTAATTTTAAATCCTCATCATCGTCATCCATTATTTCTTCGTTCGGTTCTTTTTCGTCTTTTGGGGATGAAATTAATCGCTTTTCTTCAATTCCATTTTCCATCATGTATTTCATTACTTCGCGAATTCTTCGGTTCGCTAAGTCTGCAAATAATGGTTTTTTTTGAGCTAATTCAGCTTCATTGATGTCCAAATGTCCAAAAAGCTCAACGATTAGGTTTGGATTTACTTTCATTTCTTTAATTACCGCATCTATTGTAGATCTATTCGTTTCTTGTAATTCATATTTTCCAAAGGGAAAAAATGCAGTATGTGCTTCAATTCTTTGAATAGGAGTCATTTTTTCCTCTAACATTACAATTTTATGGTAATATGTGTCTTTTTTATCATCATTGATTCCACATTCACAGGATGTTTTTTGATCAACCATTATTACAGAAATATCATCCACATAATAATAGGCAACTTCACTTAGAACACCTTTGTAATCTTTTAATTTTAATGCTTTTTCTGTTTTTGTTTTGTCTGTCGCAGTAAAATTTCCTATCGTAATAAATTCTTCTCCTCCCTCAGCGATATAAGTTCCACAAACCTTTTCCCACCCATAGGTAGCATTAACTACTTTTGATTGAGGGTGTAAAATAGAAGTTTTTTCGACGATTGTTTTATTATCTTCTGTTTTGAGTTGTTTTTTATTGAAATTTATACCTAATTGATTTGTAGAGAACTTAGAACCTTCTGCTAAGGAAATATACATACTTACACAGTATTTCTTTCCCTTTAACATTGGCTGTGCAAGGGGGGAAGTTATATAAGTACGTGCAACTTTATCTTTAGGAGAATATGCTACTATTCCAGCGTAATTATCACCTTCTTTTGGATCTTCTTTACCATAAGTATTCCCTGAAGTTAAAAGTGTAGCTAATTTATTTTCTTTAACAAAGATATCGGCTTTTGAAAGCGTAACATTTTTCCAATCATCTGCAGCTTCAATATTTCCTAATCCTTTTATTTTTCCTTTAATGATTTCAAAACTACCGTTTTCGACCAAATTAGGTGATTGAGAAATACTTTGTAAACAGAATGTTAGTATAAAAAGTAGGGTAAGATAGTTCATCATAAATCAATATTTAATTGCGTAGTCTTTCACTGTTTGGATAAAAGTTTTCACTTTTTCAGGATCTACATCAGGATAAACTCCATGACCAAGATTAACTACGTGGCGTTTACTTGTAAATGAGTCTAATAATTTATTCGTAAGTTGTTTTACTTCATCGTGTGTACTATAAAGCGCACAAGGGTCTAAATTTCCTTGTATAGTTCTTTTTTCTCCGATCACTTTTCGAAAATCAGGGATATCCATGTTCCAGTCCAAACCGACAGTATTGCAATCTAAATTTGCAATATCTTCTAAAGAACTCATTGCTCCTTTGGAGAAAATAGTTAAAGGAACATCCTGAATTGCATCGGCGATTTGTTTTAAATAAGGCATACTAAATGTTGCATATTGTTCAGTGCCCAATATACCTGCCCAAGAATCAAATACTTGTAACATATGTGCTCCTGCTTTCACTTGAGCTTGAAGGTACTTTATTGTAACTTTTGTAATTCGATCCATTAATTTATGGGCTAATACAGGATTGGTGTATAGCATTTTTCGAGATTCAGAAAATGTTTTAGACCCTTGACCCTCAATCATATAGCAGAAAATGGTCCAAGGTGCACCTGCAAATCCAATTAAAGGTACACGACCATTTAATTCGTTATTTGTAAGTTTAATTGCTTCAAGTACGTACCCTAATCGGTCTTCAATGTCAAAATCAACTTCTGCAAATTTTAAATCCTCTTCCGTTTTAATTGTTTTTTCAAACCATGGTCCTTTAGATTCAATCATTTGATATTCTAATCCCATTGCTTCCGGAACAACTAATATATCTGAAAAAATTATTGCTGCATCTACTCCTAATAAATCTACTGGTTGAATTGTAACTTCAGCAGCAAAACGAGGTGTTTCAACTAATTCTTTGAAACCAGAAAGAGAACTACGAACAGCACGATACTCAGGTAAAATTCTACCAGCTTGACGCATTAGCCAAACCGGATAACGTTCTATGTTTTCGCCTTTAGCGGCGCGTAATACTAAATCGTTTTGTAAATTTTTACTCATGGCAATTGTGCTTTCTAATTAAAATCTTTTTCCTCCATTTTATTTATGAGTGTAAAGATACTAATTTCATTAAATTACCATAAAATTTGAGGTTTGTTATTAGAGATTAAATAGTCGTTACATTGCTTAAATTGACCACTGTTTTTAAATGCTACAAAATCAACACCAGATTTCGTATATCCTAATGGCGATGGATGAGAGGTTTTAATAATAAGACTTTGATTGTTATTTAATTGTTTATCAATTGTATGTGCATTTTTACCCCATAGTAAGTATACGATGTTTTGACAATTTGAATTTACATATTCAATTACTTTTTTAGTGAATATTTCCCAACCAATATTTTTATGGCTTAAAGGAAGACCTTTTTCTACAGTTAACAATGTATTTAATAAAAATACTCCCTGAAACATCCAACGATTTAAATCGCCATTTTCAGGTTCGAAAGCTGGATATTCTAATTTTATTTCTCTAAAAATATGAAGCAGGCTTTTAGGATAAGGATAAATATTTGGATTTACTGAGAAACTCAAACCGTTCGCATACCCGAAAGTCGGGTAGGGGTCTTGTCCTATTATTACTACATTTATTTCATTCCAATCGGATTCAAATACTCGAAAAACATTTTCCTTTTTAGGGAAAACAATTGAATTTTCAAAACGATTTTCTATACTTTGAAGTAAATGTTGAAAATAAGGTTGTTTTTTTTCGTTGTCAAAAAAACGATTCCAACTTGGATGAATTTTGGAAAACATGAGTTGTTATCGATTGGTATCGTTTTCTAATTCATGAATTTTTTTTCTCCATTCATTTATTTCATTGTTCATGGAAAGGAAACGAGAAACAACGGAAAATAAAAACAATAATAAAATTATCGTTGCTGTATTTGAGAAAATGGTCCCTGCAAATAAGGAAATTAATAATAAGGTTACTGCTGTTATTACAATGATAAGCGTCGCTTTTTTGTGATCTAATTTTAGTCCTAATAATAAGTGGTGTAAATGTGTTTTATCTGCTCTAAAAGGACTAAAACCTTTTTGAATTCGCTTACGGTACACTCGTATTGAGTCAATTACAGGTAGAATTAGTACACCGATCACTGTAGATAATGTTCGAGTGATGTCAGGTGTGTTTGTTGCTTCTTGAATTAACATAATACCAGAAACTACTAAGATATAACCAAGAAATAGTGATCCTGCATCTCCCATGAATATTTTACTCTTTTTACTGAGATTATATTTTAAGAATCCTATAAGTGCTCCGATAATAGTTAAGAATAAAGAAGCGAAAAGATATTGTTGGTGAACTAAAGCAATAATTGAAAAGGAAGTAAACCCGATAATTGCTAACCCACCTGCTAATCCATCAATTCCATCCGAAAGATTAAATGCGTTTACAGTACCAGTAATAATTAAAACGGTTAAAATAAACTTTAAAAATTCAGGTATTTCATTAATTCCTAAAATACCAAATAAGGATTCGATTTTTATACCTGAAAAGTAAACAAACACAGCGATTCCAAGTTGAATTATTAGTTTTAAAGAAGCGCGAAGATTTACTTTATCATCTATTATACCCATTAC
Organism: Flavobacteriia bacterium; assembly: GCA_947455515.1. Lineage (GTDB taxonomy): Bacteria > Bacteroidota > Bacteroidia > Flavobacteriales_D > Crocinitomicaceae > CANHVK01. The sequence goes on along the minus strand of CANGOF010000005.1, from coordinate 26,761 downwards.
TAATAATATAAATGAACCAATAATGAGCGGAGAGATTTGATTAAAATCTGGGTCGTACATTTTTGAAATCGTTAACGCTATCGTCGAACATAAAAAAACCATGAACCCACCTATTAGCGGTATAGCGGTAAAGTGTGATTTTCTATAATTTGGTTTGTCTACAAAATTAAATTTAAAAGCAATTTTTCTTACAAATGGTGTTAGAACTAAAACTAAAACCAGTGCGATTAGAGGAGAAATTACTAATATGATATAATTTGTGTTCATTTTTATTTTTTTGGATCGTAAAAATTCTTTTGGTGTTTTAAATGTGCGATATTTAATTCTAATAATTTTTCATCATCCATTTTTTTAGTATTGGAAGAAATGTCTCCTTTCTTTTTGATAGACATAACTTCTTCAAAAAGCGCGCTGTATTTAATTGCAATGGTTTTCCAAGTATATCTTCTTTTTGCAATCTCATCCATTTGAACACCTACTTCTCTTAAGGTTTCTTCGGAAGTTTCTTCAACTAAATCAATTAAATCAAATTGATTTTTAAAATAGAGTGCTTTTTCTTCGGTTGTTTTACGATTATAAGAAACATTAAACGCCATAATTGGCAAGCCTAAATACATTGCTTCAACAAGTGATGGATTCGTTCCTCCTGCAGAATGTCCGTGTATATAAATAGACGCATTACCTCTAAGCGCATCTAGTTTTCTTTGGTCATAGATTGGGTCTAATAGGATGATATTTTCATAGTCCAAACATTTATTTCTAAAGAATTTTCCAAATTCACTGTTGTTCCAGTTACCTACCATTACTAAAGTATGTTCTGGTAATTCCATAAATGCTTCCAGTACTTCGTGCACATTATTCTCTGGCTCAATACGGCATACTTTAAACGCATAGGGTTTGTTTAAAAAAGGGAATTCAATTTTATCCTCTTCTGTTGGAGTAACCTTCATGGTATGATCAGCTCCATATTCAATAATACGACTTAATGATCCATAACGCATTGCAGTATAATCTTGAATAGATTCGTTGTCAGATATGTCAATATGTGAATATTTTACTGCAATTTTTTCTGCCCAAAATAAATACCATTGAACGATTCGATTCCATTTATCACGCTTCCATTCTACACCATCAATCGATATAATAATTTTTTTCTTGGTGAAATATTTTACAAATGGTAACATCCATGATCCTGCTACACCTAAAATGAGTAAAACATCCGAACGAAATACTGCATGAAAGATGGAAATTGCATCGTACGCTATACTTTGAAAACCATTTGCATCTAATGGAACGTAAATTAATTTAGCTCCTTTATATTGAGACAAACGTTTTTCTTTTGGATATTTCTTACCTGAACAATACACCGTAATGTCGTATTGTTCAGCTAAATTATCAACTAAATGTTCGGTAAGTGTCTCAAAACCACCATAGGTAGCAGGTACACCAACCGATCCAATAATTGCAATTCTTTTTTTAGCTTTCATTATTAATTAAAGTTAATCACTTTTAAGTGCTAACTAATTTATTTGTTTATTTCCAATGCGTTTATAATTAAGCGAATATACGTAAAAAAAAATATTGTTAGCTAAAATACCTTATTATATAATCATACGTTTACTTTATTAAACAAAAAAAGCAGGATGTTTATCCTGCTTTTTTTGTTTATTTTAAAATAAAGTTTTTTCGTACGCTTGGCTTGTTTTCCAAGAAAATTTCAAGAACGTAATTTCCAGATGACCAACTTGAAACATTGATGCATTTTTCTAAATTATCTTCTGCACGTATTCCTTCATATACTAATTGTCCTGAAGTATTATAAACTCTAACAAATTTTATTATTTCTCCTTCTTCAGCAGATATATAAACAAAATTATCTGTTGGGTTAGGATAAATTGTAAACTTAGATTCTACTGCATTTTCGTTTTCATTTATACCTGCATATTCTTCTGTTAATTGTTTTTCTTCCACATATTTGATTGTTCCATTTGGTGTTGTTACTGTTTGAATCATTTTTGCACCATTGCTAATCACAAATTGGTATCCTTGGTATTTTGTTCCGTCTGTACCACAATATGCATAAATATCATAAATACCATCCGTTAAATCTGTAATCGTCATTGTTTTTGTTTCGCCTATAATATTGTTTAAGGATAAGTAAGTAGGTGTGTAAACACTAACGAATACTCCATTATCGTTCTTTTTACGTAATCGATATTTGTTATTTGCTGAACCATTTAAAACTGTAAAAGTCAATGTGTGTGCTTGACTCTTTGTGTCAATACTTAAGCGAATACCAGCACAGTTTTCAACAGCTTCATTTAAGTAAATTGTTTGAACTTCAGTTTCAGTAATTGCCCGTTTATATACTCTAATTTCATCCACAGAAGCTTTTACAGTTTTGTCATTACCTATGTAACCAATCACCAAATCATTTGTATTATTTGATAATGCATACGCATCACTTGAAGCAATTAATTTACCATTGTAGTAAAATGAATTTGATTTATTATCATGTGTAATGGTTATGTGGTTCCAGTTGTTTAATGTTGAAACAATTGCACTTCTAATAGATTTAGAAGATGAACCATTTCCAAAATTATAGGATATTACTCCATCCGCATCTATACTTAAATCTAATCGATTTGTTCCATTCCCGTTAGGCATACTTAATAGGGTAGACCCATCATTTTTAGGTAGTTCAGTTAATTTATACCAGATAGAATAAGTGTATCCTTTTAGCGTGTCAATATCTACTAAGTTTTTTACAGAAATATTATCATTTATTCCATCTAATAAATAAGCACCTTTTGGATCGTTATAATTATCCATCGTTAAATCCACACAATTAGTAATAGCATCGTGATTATTTCCACTTTCATCTTTTGCATTTCCTTTGAATGGATAATAAGCTATCATATCTGTTTTAACTAAGGTACATTTTGTTTTGCCAATAGTGAAAGTCAAGGATTTGTATTTATTCGCATCATTTGCACAGTATACGTATAAATCGTAATCTCCCATTGCAAGATTGGTTACAATTACCTCTTTAATTTCGTTGCTAATATTATTTATAGGAGCGAATGTTGGAGTTGTAACTACTGTAAAAGATCCGTCGCTATTTTTCTTGCGAATTCTGTATACGTTTTTAGGAAATCCTCCAGAAACAGTAAATAATATTGATCCATCATTGTCTGAATTACAAGAAGCTGGAACAATATCTGATTTATTCAAAGCAACTTGTAATCCTTCACATGTATATGAAATTGGCCCTGTACAAATGTCTTTACCTATTGTAAAATATTTAGTATTGTATTTTGTAGGGTCTTCATTGCAAAACGCATATAAATCATATTCTCCTATTCCTAAACCACCAACTGTTACAGTTTTAATTTCATTTTCTAAGTTACCTACAGGTGAATATGCAGGGAAAGTTACCACAGTAAATGTACCATTGTAATTTTTCTTACGAATTCTGTATAAGTTATTTGAAGAGCCATTTGAAATAGTAAAAGTGATAGTTCCATCATTAATACCTGAACAAGTTACATTTTTCACACCGTTTTCTTCAATGTTTACAAGAATGTTTTTACATGATGATGAGGAACTTGAAGGTTTTGCTGTGATCACAATTTTGTTTTCAAGACTTGGCGATTGACACGTGTTCTGAGAAACTGCTAATTCAGTATATATACCTTCTGATAATGAACTTATAAATCCATCTCCACTATTGTCTGTAGTAAAATCTCTACTTTCAATTTCATCATTTCTTTTGTAAGTAGCTGTATAAGTATTGTTTTTAATTAATCCAGTTAATTGTATTTGTCCATTACAACTTGAACATGTAGAGGGAGATGTTACAGCCCCTAATTTAAACGCTGGAATGGATGAGTTTGTTAACGATACAACATCAGAAACTATATTGGATTGACAATCATTATAGGTAACAGAGAAGGTTGAATAAACACCAGGTTTCAAGTTTAATAATGCTAAAGTTCCATTAGTTGAAGAACTAATTTTGTTAATAGAATTTCCAGATGTAGATTGGTATGTAAGTGTATACTCTAAATTTTTCTCTAAACCTTTGAATTCAATCAAGCCATCGTTTCCGTTACAAATAGTAGGTGAGATTGAATTTCCTAAAATTAATTTTGGTGAACTTGGATCATTGATGGTTATAACATCTGAAACAGTATTTGATATACAATTGTTTTTTTGAACAGTAAAGTTAGAGTATAATGCAGCTTCTAAATTAATTATTTCTAATTCACCTTTTGATGAGGAATTTAAACTATTTGTTATAACATTTCCATTTTTAGTATAATTCAATGTGTAATTACTTGAACTTTCCATTCCTTTTAACTGAATTTTCCCATCGTTACTTAAGCAAGTATTCGGATTTGAAAACTCTTTTATTGATATTATCTCAGGAGTAGGTTCTTTTAATTTAACTGTAGAATTATTAGTAGTTGATGAACAGCCATTAGAAGTTATATAGAAATTTGAATAAGTTGCTTGATCTAAATTATCAATGATGATTGATTTATTTATAGAAGTTATTGTTTTGGTAGTATAGAAACCATTTTTGGTATAATTAACAATATAGTTATTATCCATTTCTATAGCAAGTTCTATTTTACCTTCAATACCTCCACAAGTAGATGGTGAAACTTGATTTTTAATTGTGAAAGATGGGCTTAAAGGAGAAGATATTTTAATGATTTCATTCAATTCATTGGAAATACATCCACCAATTGATACTTTAAATAACGAATACTCACCTGTACTAAGGTTTGTTAAATTTATTATTCCTTTATTTGATGCAATAATTTCAGTTTCATATGTAACGTCATCTTTTAAATAAGTTACTTGGTAAGTTTTACCTGACTGAGTTCCTTTTAAAGCTATTGCTCCATCATTTAATTGGCAATTAGAAGTGTTGTTTACACTTTCTTTAGAAATAATATTTTTAATTGGATTTACAAAGGAAATAGTATCGAAGATTGTGTTTGAGCTACAATCATTTGCATCCACACTAAATTGAGTGTAGTCAGCAATTTCTAAATTTGAAATAACAATACTACCATTCTCATTTGAAGTTATATTTGTATCTATAGAATATTTGTTTTTAATAAAATGTAAGATGTAATTAGAAGACTTAGTTAATCCTCCAATAGTTATTTCACCATCATTACTATTACACGTCGAAGGATTTAAGCTTTTAAGTATAGAAATAGTTTGAATTGCTGGTTCAACAAGTTTGATTAATGTAGTATCTACTTTAGATAAACATCCAGCTAAATTTATAGAAAAATCACTGTAATTACCCTCTCCTAAATTCGACAGAATAATGATATTGCCAACGGATTTGGTATCAAACGTGTTATCTCCATCATTTTTACTAAAATTCACAGTATAATCTGAATTTGATCCAGATGATTTTAAAGTAATAAAACCATCATTCGAATTACATTTAGTAGGATTTACCGAACCTACTATAGAAAATACTGGTTGACTCGGCGTATTAATTTGAACCTCATTTAATAAAATGTTTGAATTACAACCTTTTGAAGTAAATATAAAGTTAGAATAAACTCCTGCTTCCAGCCCAGTGAAAGTTGCGTTTCCATTCACATCAGTAGTTATTGTTGATCCAATATTTGACCCATTTTCAGTAAAGTTATAATCGTAGGTAGAATTTGCATCCAAACCTTTTATCTGAATTGTACCATCATCTTTTGTACAATTCGTAGTATTAGTTGCACCACCTAAACTAATATTTAAAGTTACTGGATTTGTTAATGTTATTGTTTCATTAAGTACATTGGATACGCAATTTAATGTACTTACTTTAAAATCTTTATACGTTGCAGGTTCTAAATTTCCAATTTTAATTGTTCCATTATTATCTGCTAAAATATCATTTTGGGTATCATTTCCATCTTTAGAATAATTCAAAGTATAATTAGTACCTTTCATTAATCCATTTATTTCAATTACTCCGTCTTTTAATATACAATTTGTAGGGTTAGAGAAAATTCCTTTTGAAATTATTGGTGTTATAGGTTCGGTTAAAATAATTTTTGAAGTATTTGTTGAAGATACACACCCTTTCACTTGAATATAAAAATTGGAATATTCACCCTTTTCTAAGTTAGAAAGGATTAATACTGAATTTTCAGAATTAATAGTATTTGAAGTATTTACACCATTTTTAGAATAACTAATAATATGTTCTGAATTTAATGCTGAAGTTGAAAAATTAATAACACCATCATTTGTTAAGCATTTACTTGGTGAAGTAGATTCATTTAAAGTAAAAGTTGGTATAGAAGGTGTAGCTATTGTGATTTTATCTGAAATTGTATTTGACACACAACCATTGATTGCAACATACAAGTTAGAATATTCACCTGCTTCTAAGTTTTGTAGGGATGCAATACCAGCTCCATTTGAGTTAATAATAACTGAACTATTTACATTGTTTTTTGTGTATTTGCATGAATACGAAGTGTTTATTCCTAAACCATTTAATTGAATTGCTCCGTCTTTAATAGTACAGCTTGTTGTGTTTGTAATTTTTTCAATAGCAAGTGTAATATTAATTGGATTTATAATTGCAATATTTTCAGTAATTATATTTGAATTACAAGCTTTAACTGTAGTATAGAAATTAGAATAGTTTGCAGTTTCTAAGTTGGTTAATTTAATTATTCCAGTTGTAGAGGAGGTTTGTTGAACTTTAAAATCAATCCCATCTTTTTTGTAATTTAAAACGTAGCTTTTACTATTGTCAAATCCTTTAATTTCTATCGAACCATCCTTTTGTGAACAAGAACTCGTATTCACGACATTTCCTTTAGTTAATGAAGGTATCGCTGGATTTGTTAAAGAAATTTTATCTGATATCAAATTTGACATACAACCTCCTAACGTAACATAAATATTTGAATATTCACCAGCACCTAAATTTGATATAGTCAACAATCCGTTTGCCGAGGTAGTAGAAGATGCACTTGAAGTTACATTGTTTTTACTATAAGTAATACTATAAATGGAATTTTTAATTAATCCATTTAATTGAATGGAACCATCAAATGCATTGCAAGCCGAAGGAGAAATAATATTTCCTTTTGTAATAGTTGGTGATGTTGGATTTACTAAAGTTATTTTTTCAACGATAGTATTTGTATTACATCCATTCATACTTCCTGTAAAATTTGAATATTCAGCAGCATTTAATCCAGTAATTGATATAATTCCAGAAGATGTAGATGTAATATTTGAAATTGTATTTACACCATTTTTTGTATAAGTAATATCATAATTTGTATTACTTGTGAAACCGGTTAAATTAATACTACCATCTTTACTTGAACATGATTTTGGTGAAACGAATGTTCCTTTAGCGATGTTCTTTAAAGGTGGATTTACTAAAGTGATTTTTTCTGTAATAGTATTAGTATTACAATTTAATAAACTTGTATTTAAATTTGAATATTCACCTGCAGATAAATTACTTAATGTTAAAACTCCAGCCGTTGATGACTTAATTGTTACATTAGTAGTTTGATTATTTTTAGTGAAAGTCAGATTATATGTAGTATTCGCGTTTAATCCATTGATCAATATACTTCCATTTGTTCCAGCACAAGTAGTAGGAGAAGTAACCGTTCCTTTTGTAATTCCTTTCAATACTGGGTCAATTAATGTAATTTTATCTGTGATAGTATTTGTTGTACAACCATTTAGTGTAGCATAGAAATTTGTGTATTCTCCAGAACTTAAGTTTGAAACTACTATTATACCAGTTGAGTTAGAAGTTAATGCTAATGAAGTTTGTACACCGTTTTTAGTGTAATAAACTTTATAATTTGTTAGGTTATTAAATCCTGCAAGTGCTATTGATCCGTTAGTACCTCCACAAGTAGTTGGCGAAACAAAAGTGCTTTTAGTTATTGTTTTTAAAACTGGATTAACTAAGGCAATTTTGTCTATAATGACATTTGTTTTACATTCATTTAATGTAGCGAAAAAGTTTGTGTATTCTCCAATGGATAAATTTGGAATGGAAATAATTCCTGTTGCTGATGAAGTGTACATTGAATTTTGTACAATTCCATTTTTAGTGTAATTAATTCCATAAACCGTATTGTTATTAAAACCATTGATTAATATATTTCCATCAGTTCCACCACAAATGCTAGGAGAAGTGAATGTACCTTTAGAAATTGTTTTTAGACTTGGATTTGTTAGCGTAATTTTATCCGCAAGAGTGTTAGAAGTTAAAGAACCTAAATTTACATTAATAGAAGTATATACTCCACTGGATAAGTTGTTTATAGTGATAACACCGAGTGCATCCGAATTAATATTAACAGATAATTGAACGCCATTTTTTAGGTAATTAACCTTGTAGTTTTTGGAGCTTAACAATCCGTTTATCTTTATGTATCCATCTTTACCATTACAAAAAGTTGGAGATAAAACAGATCCTTTTGTAATACAAGGTTTTGTGTTGAAAATACAAGAGTTACTTATGGTAGATTTATTGGCTAAACCTGCACATTTTGCTGTAAACGTAATGTTGATTTTTTTAGATGACTGATCTTCTATTTCAGAATCAACACCGTTAGCATTATCCTTACCATCATTGTTTTTGTACAGGTTACTTTTGTAGGAAGACTCAACTGTATACTTTTCTCCTATTCCTAAATCAGGCAAAGCATCAAAAATTATGAAATTTACGCCTTTCGTTGTTTTACATGAACCTTGATATTTTGCACCAGTTTTAGAATGTATTATAACACTTGATATATGGGTAAAACCATCCTCCGTTTCTATTTGAGCCTGACAAGAGGTTAATGCCTTTTGTTCAGTACAACTAAAACTATTACTGACTTTGAATTCTTTGTAAGGTGTTACTTTTATTGAACCACAAACTGAAGATTCATTTTTAATTTTTTGTCCAAAAGCGATGGGACTAAAAAATATTAAACTTAGTAAAAAAGAATTTTTCACTAAGTTTTTTTTTGATAATGATTTGAATGTTTGTAAAAATTTAATCATACTTCTTTTTTAAGAAATTTATAAATGTACAGATATAATTATGCGTACAGATTCTATAAATATAACATTTAAGGTACAGAAAAACAAATTAATATAGATTGTTTTCTATATAATTTGTTTTTAAACACTATAAAATTACAAATATTTATTTTTTTACAAATTTACGCATAATCACGTAATACTTTGAGTAAAATAAATAAAGTTTATTGGTAATTAAGGTGTTAATATCTTTTGTGAGGAGAATTACTTAGAATTACGATAGTGTTTCGAATGATTTTTCAGTAAAAACATTTTCTTTAAATTTTTCCACTTTTAAGATTGCATTATTATGTAATTTTTGATATAGTTCCTTGTTTTGTACTATTTCTTTAAAGACTGTATCTAATTTTTCAAAATCACGACAATCCACTTTAAAGCCAGTTATACCTTCTTCAATTAATTCTGTAATTCCACCTATAGGAGGGATAATTGCAGGTAAACCATATGCCATTCCTTCAATAATCGTTAATCCAAAAGTTTCAATCCATCCATCAGGTCTTGAGAGATTTAGAATTAAATCAGCCCAATGGTAATGTGGATGTAGATTTGTTTGCACGGGAAGAGTTTCAAGGTTCTTTGGAATATTTCTGGTTTCAAAATAACTTTTTATATCGCTTTTAGTTGCATTCACAATTAATCTAAAATTGATAGAAGGATTTGAATTTGCAAGTGTTATAAATTCATTTACTCCTTTATAATCCTTTAAAGAACAGACAAGTAATGCATTGTTTAATTGTGTTTTTGGCTTTCGGTTTTGTTTTGCTAATCTGAAAAAATCTTCTTCTAATGCATTGAAAAGAATATGGGATTTTGCTTTCGATATAGGTTCTTGTTTGGCTAAATATTCAGATACATAAATGACATCTTTGGCAGCCCATTTTACAATTCCAAATAAAAATTTCTTTAAAATAGGAGGTTTAACAGTCGTTTCATGGACATGATAAATGACTCTACACCCTTTTAACTTCCCTAAAAATGCAGCTCCAAATGGAAGTACCGTATTGATATAAATAATGTCCGATTTTTTAACTTTAAAAAGCATTTTCCAAAATAGCATTTTTTGACTCCATGTTAAATTAAGAAGTCGGACAAACGGATTTTGAGCAAATTTATATGTGTAATAATGGTAATTAACACTTGGTATATTGGATAAAAAACCCTCACGACCACTACAAGTCACCATATGAACTTCCAGTCCTTTTTTTGACCATCCTTTAAGTAGTTGACTTAATACTTTTGGACTTCCACTGTAATCGTTGAGTAGATGAAATGCAAATATTCTCATATTATAATTTTTGATAAATCTCATCTAATTGTTCACCTCTTCGATCCCAATGAAAGTAATTTTCGAATCTTTTACGAGCTTCTTTACTCATTTTGGCATGTAATTCTTTGTCTTTATAAAGTGCTGTAATAGCTAAAGCTAATTCGTTGATTGTTGTTTGATGGTCTTTCATTTCTACTGCAATTCCACATTTTTCTGTAATAAATTCCCCAGGTCCGCAATTATCTAAACATACAACGGGCAATCCAAAAGAAAGCGCTTCAGCAACTACCATTCCTGCACCTTCGTGTGAAGGGAATAAAAACAACGAGGCGTCTTTATACATCTCTAATAAATCTTTTCGATCTATCCATTCAATGAATGTTACGTTTTGCTCTATGTTTTCTTGCTTGCACAATTGTTTGTATAGTGCTAATTCTGGTCCACTTCCAACAATTTTTAAAAATATGTTGCTGATATCATCCAGGTTTTTTAAGAATTTTGAAAATGCTAAAATTGTCAAATCAAAACCTTTTAAAGGTACTAATCTTCCTGCAGAAATAAGTGTAAATGAGTCTTTAATTCTATTTAAATCATACCCGAAATCTTCTGTTGCAACCGATGGAATTACAGAGTTTTTACCTGGCTTTAGAGGTAATTGATCAGCCACAGATTTATTCATAGCTACAACAAAATTTGCTTTATGTGCAGTACGGCTTAAAGCTAAAGATGCATTCCAGAAGAAAAGTTTAATTGCCCAGGTAAGACGATCTTTAATGAAATACGATTTTTTGTATAAACTAAAATATTGCTTTGGAATTAAAGGGTGGTGTCCAACCGGTCCCCAAATAAATGGCTTACCTAGTTTCCATAAATAACTAGGTGTCCAATCGTTGTGGAAATTTACATTGTGAACAATGTCAAATTTTACGGAATGTTTTTTGATAAAACCAACAATTCCCTTTTGCCACATCCAGTAATATAGCATTGCTCCACGTCCCCCTTTTTTCCAGAAACGCATCCAGTAGGGTAGGTCGAAATAAAGAAACGAAATGTTTTGATAAATTTCGGAAGGGTTTTCCTTCATGTATTTCTCTATATGAGGCTGGTTGTTTTCACGTGTAATAGCAATAACTTTATTGAAACGTGCAATTTGACATACAAAATTCCAACCCATGCCATCTTCTGAGCCTTTGTATGGATTTACAGCATAAGTTGTAGCTAAAATTGTTTTACTCATTTCTACTTTTTATCAGTTTTGCAGGAACTCCACCAATAATGGAATTTGCAGGAAAAGATTTATTTACAACTGCACCTGCAGCTATGATCGAACCATCACCAATTTCAACCCCATCTAAAATGGTTACTTTGCTTCCAATCCAGCAATTATTTCCAATTTTTATTCCTTTACGAGTTACACCTTGGTGACGAATAGAAATATTTATGTCGTCATAAATATGGTTTTCTGGGTGACAACTTAAGTATTGTCCTACGATACACTCGTCACCGATTTCTAATCCTCCTGCGCCACCAAGATATGCGAATTCTCCAATTCCAACATTGTTTCCAATTTTGATGTAATCTCCTACTTGATTTAATGAGGTAGATACGATAATTCGACTAAAATCTCCAATTCCAACATTATTACCGAAGCTCACTCCGTTTTTACTTAATGCACTTATATAAACATGATTTCCAAGTTTTAAAAACTTACCGAAGTTTATTTTAGGTGCATTGAAAAATCGAACACTTCTTCCCAATAAAGCAGCTTTAGGATTTTTTCCGAGTAGGATTAATTTCAACCCTCTAAGCATGCTCCATGCTTGATTCCAAAGAAATTGAAATAATGCATAATCATTTAATCCTTCATCAAATTTGAAATTTGGATTTCTTAATTGGATAATTTTTTCAAAAATTTTCTTCATCTATTTCAATTTTGTATTGATGTTTTTCATAATGAAGTCTACCGTTGTATCCAAATCAATGTTATTTATTAAATGATAGTTTTGTTTCTTTTTACGTGCTTCGAATTTGTTGAAAAGCTTAGAGTATTTCTCCGTTAACTCGGTGATTGTTTCTTCCGAAAGTTCCTGTTTTCTTTTTAAAATAATTTCAGGATCAGCGTATAAGAAGAAATTTAAGTCAGGTGTAAAAACAAAATTATAACCAAATTTCACGATCCCTTCATTTATATTAATGTTGCTACGTTTAGCATCATTGATAAAGTCGTAATAATAACGGTCATATAATACTATTATACCTCGGTATTTGTATTTAAAGTTAATATAGAATTGACCTACAAAATAGTCGAAATAGTAATACATAAATCGAACTAAAGAGGAGATGGAGCTTTTATTATTTCCTTGTCGAGGCAAACGATTTGCAGCGTCTTTTTCTGCTTGTTCTTTTCCTTTCGTTATTGCACTCAAGATTGGAAGTAGGGAAGGGCGGTGTCTGATTACTACCACTTTTCTACGTAATCGTTTTTCGATTTCATGTTTTACATTTTCAATAATGGTAGATTTTCCAGCTCCATCCACGCCACTGAATGTAATTATTATTCCTTTTTTTGACATAAGTTGTTTGATAGTATCTAGGTAGTAATTCAATTTATTAAAAGCAAAAGATAGGAATTTGTTTTCTTTCCATCGTTTTAATTCGCGTAATAATTTTTCTCGTTTTAGTTTGTCGTATAAAAAGTACTCTTTAAGCACCTTTTCCAATTTTGATTTTTCTGGATGTAAAAAGTCGGTATAATGATAGTATTTTTCAGGTACTATGGATTCATTCAACCCATAAAACATACCAATGTAATGTGCAAGATCATTTCCATGCATGACATTAATGCCATATTGGTTTCTTTCTTTGTTTTCTAATACCTTAGAAGCATTTAAAAATACTAGTTCTTTTCGCTTGAATTTCCAAATAAAATCTAAACTCAGAAGTGAACCATTTCTTAATACGAGATTTGTCGCATCCATAAAGGATTTATGTATCGTATTGTTTTTTAATATTAAGAAATGATTATTCAAAAACGATTGAATTTCTTTGCGACTCGATTTTTTTATACAGAAATCAATGTCCGAATATTCACTTAAAAGTTCTGGTTCTCCATCATGAAATTTAACGGTTGTATACTTTTTATCATTTAAAAAATCAAATAAATCAAGGATCATTAATTGACGTTCATTTTTTCCATTACAAAGAACATCCGAAATTGCTTCGTTCCATGTTTTAAGTAACCAATGAATTTGAATATGCCATTCTTTTTGTTTAGAATATATTTCTAGGTAATGAACCGTATTAGCTAACAAATAATATTTTAGGTATTTTTCAACGGAGGTCTCTCTACCGTCTGTCCATAAAGAAATTACTTCAGGAGTGATAATGGCATCTATTTCATTACGAATGATTTTCCAAGATTTACGTTCTACTAATATTCCTTTTTGAATGATGAAATGGAAAGCATCGAATCCGATAGGAGCATTTGAATTTGCTAATTCCCAATCGTACAAAGCAATTTTTTCTCCATCTCTATACATATTCCATGGAGTGAAATCACCATGACTGAACCCAAGATGAATTTCTTCTGTTTGTGATTGCTCTCTTAGTTGCTTTAGTTTTTTCAGGATTCCACGAGGAATACGAGAATCATTTGTTTCTTTGATTTTTGTAAAATTCGCATCGATATCAAGGTTGTCCGAGAAAATTTTCCAATCTACTACTTTTTTCTCTAGTTCGTTAATTTCTTTGAGTGCATTAATATGTATGTTTTCTAGCGTATTATAGCGTTGTGATAAAGCAGATACATCTTGAATTTCAAGAAAACTTTCAGAGGCGTTTTTAATATTAGGAATATAAAAACAATTACTTTTTATCGTTTCTACTTTACGAATTGTGGTTTCTTCGTTATGAATTATTTTTTGAGCTTGTTCTGTTGTCGCAACTTTATAAAAACTATTTCCGGATTCATTTTCTTCGTAGACTAGCATTTTGTTGTTCGGTCCAACAGTTCCAGTAAAGATTGCCCAATTGTGGTTAGAAAGATTTATTATTGTTGGTTTGTCTTCCATTTGTTTGATGAACAATGTCACTCTTTTAAATACGAAACGCTTTAATTTTAATGAGAAAATAGTGTGGATTATGCGAGCAAAAAGAGAAGAACGAAAATTGCTAACCATGTAAAACTTCAAGAAAAGGGGAGTTTTAGCCTGATCAGAACAAATCCATCGTGGGGTACCGTCAGGGTTATTTAAAACCACAAACGTCACTTTGTTATTTTTATCCTGTTGTTCGTCAATCGAATAATTCAGATGCTTAAGTATTTTCTTCATATATCGGTAATTAGATCAGGTCTTCTTTTCTTTAATTGTATTTTTTGCGTAGCAGTAATTATATCCGATTTCTCAAAAGAAATGTAGAATATGATTAATTGATAAAACAATATACCATAATTTGATTCTCCAAAGATTCCGAATTCAGTTACAGAATTGATGATTAAAGGTATGAGTAGGCAATAAAGCATCAATTTCACCTCTTTTTTTTCCCTGGATATCCCTTTAAACAAAAAGCTCAATTGAAATGCAACGATTGTAATTCCTACAAAGCCGAGATTAATTAACACTTGCATAAAGGTGTTATGCGTCATCTTACCTGCATAGGTATTTGCACTTTGGAAAGCGTCCGTATAATCAATACGCATAAATCCAAAGCCTAATAATGGTTCACGCGGTAATCCTTCATTGATAAGTGCTGTCCAAAAAGGGAGGCGACCTGTCATGGAAAGTACTTCTTCCATACGACTACTGTCTCCATCTTTGAAGATAATTTTGTTTACGGCTATCGGCATGACCACCATTAATACAATTACTACCGCAATTTTGATACGTGCATCATTTAATTGTTTTAGGTGAAAACCAATAATTAAAAACGCGCCAATTAAAGACGAGCGTGATCCAGTTTCTAATAAACAATAAAATAGAATTAATAGTTTGAATATTGTCCAACCGATATAGTGTTTACGGTAAAATTCGAATAGTAATCCTGCAACGCCTAAACCTGCTAACATCCCAAGCTCATTTGGGTTCATAAAATATCCACCCAACCGTGCTTCCTCACCACCATTTGTTAGTCGGTAAAATGAATCTGGATCTACCCACATTCCGATGATAAAAACAAGAATCAAAACAAAAACCGTATTTCCAACCAGATTAAAAAACCGTATATTATGACCGGGGAAAAACTCATCCAGGATGTAAATACTTTTAATAAAAAAATAACAAAAAATTGTAGTTTGTGCTGTCATAAACCATTGTAGCGCACTATACCCGACATCCGTACTCCATAAAAAAGAAAGAAATCCAAGAGATAAATAGGCAGCGTACAACAATATGGATAAGTGATTTTTCCATTTAAGATTATCTACTGCACCATAATTGATTATTTTATCGTAGATAGCATAACTTGCAAATAATACACCGATACGTCCAACCAATTTGATAGCACGTGTAATAGCAACGTTCTCACTCCAAGTAAAAAAACAAGCCGTCATTAACAGAAGAATTAAAAACAACTGAAAATTTATTTTTTTTAGGAATTTAGAGTGATCTACTGTCATGATTATATTTGATATAATTCATCTAATTTATCGACGATTGTATTCCAATTGAATACTTCTTTGACCATGTTTTTCGCATTTTCCGAAATAGCTGTCATTTCTTCTGTTTTCCAAATTTTATATAATTTTTCAAACCCACTTACCAATTCTGAAACATTTTCATCTTGGATAGCAATGCCTGCATTATATTGATTAATAAAACCTGCAATATTTGTCGCGTGTGTCACAACAGATGGAATACCAATAACACTCGCTTCAATTACCGCGGTAGGAATACCTTCATTTCTAGAAGGGTGAGTAAAAATCGTCATTTGGCTAATGATTTCATCTTTTTCATTACCAAATTTGCTTCCAAAAAGTTTTACCTTTTTTTGAATATGATTTTTTTCTATTAAGTGTTCCAGTTCAATTCTCTCTTTACTGTCGCCAACAATCCAAAGTTCAGTTTGTTCTATTTTGGAACTAAATTGAGTAAACGCATCTATTAGTAAATCTAATCCTTTTGTATAGATATCTAATCTACCTACAAATCCAATAATGAATTTTTCAGAAGGTACTTTATTAATTGTTATGTTATTTGGTACTTCATATCCGTATGGAAGCAAGAAAGATTTTGAGTTAGGAAATAATTGATTTAGACCTACTACTTCACTTTCTCCTAAGGAATGAATCCGATTTACTTTTTTTAATAAAAATTTCTCAAAAAGGAGGAAATATAATTTTTTACTTATACCGCTTCGTTGCATCGCTATAGTATTGTATGCACCATGCGGTGTAAGAACAAAAGGTATGTTGTTTTTAGATAAAAAGCGAGCAAGGGATGCATATATTGGCACCCAACCTCCATGTAAATGAACGACTATTTCCTTTTTATTTTGAATCAATGCTTTTTTTAGTTCCGTATCAATTTTGAACGGATTTTTGTGTGCTTGGAATAAAAGAGTTTTAAAATTTCGTTCACCATAATTATGGGTTAGATCTTTCGTGATTCCCCAAACGGCGATTTTTTTCCCCGCATTTGCTTGTCGAGTAGCCATTTGATAAACGACTTTGTTTACACCATTCATTCGTTCGGGATTTGCTTTCCCAAGAATTAAATGAATTATTTCCATAGCACAAATTTGTTTTTAATGAGAATATATTGCCAGTAGGCCAGGGTAATAATTTGAGAAGCAATTAAACCAATGATAGCACCTGTTACATTGAATTCTTTTAATAGATATCGGAACGTTAACAGACTAAAAATAAGGGATAGTACATAACCTGCAAAGAATCTACTATTTAAAACTAACATACGAATGGATAGACGTATAGGGTAGGCTATAAAAATAAACACATATAATATAGTCATTCCTTGAACAATATACGCGAATTCTACATATTTAGCGCCCCCAACTAAAGTGATAATTTGTTTTGCGAATACGAATAAGATGGTCAATATAACTCCAAAGATTAATCCAGATTTTTTTGTGATACCGAATAGATATTTTTTTGCATCCGTAGGAGAAATAGCTAATTTTCTGGACGCTTCGGGTAGGACATAGTTTTCAAATGTTTGTAAAACCAAGTTTAGTAAACCGAATAGGGTTTGTACCAGACGAAATGCTCCTAATGCTGTTTTTCCGAAATAAAATCCAGTTGTAACGATGAATAAATTACTCGACCACCATTGTGTCAATGTTGTAAGTAATAGCCAGCTTCCTTGTTGTATGTGCATTATTCCATACGATTTCCAATTTTTTAATTCATTAAAAGTTGGATTAATCCTAATTATTGAATAAATAAATGCAGGAAAATAACACAAACCAATGTAGTACATAGTTATTTCAAACGAAACAGAATGGTTAAAATACACATATAGTAAAACAGATATGTGGGAAAGTGTAGTCATTAAATCAATAATAAATGCATTTTGTGTTTCTGCTTTAGCAAGAAAGAGTTTACGGAAATAATCGTGTAAAATAAATCCAGTAAAATAGATGAGAACGCCGATTCCCAATTTAGAGAAATCTTTCAATAGATCAATCTGGAATCCCATTAAGACTGATAATCCAAATGAGATAAATACAACAAGAATTAGTTGCATCCAAAAATTAAACGAAACATACGTTTTTTGATTTTCAACTTTACCTAAAGAAACTTGAAGTGGTTGAATAATTAAAGCATTTAGTAAACTAACAACGGCATAATTAAATAAAGTGATGGAAGAGTATAATCCAAATTCGTTTGGTTCAAATGTTCGGGCAAGTAAAACAGTAATTAAAAAACTACCGCCACTGAATACTGCTTGATCAGCGAGTACAATTGTGTTTTTGTTTAACTTACTCATTAAGTTTTATTTATTTTCTTCGGAAAATATAAAATTCCTTCAATAAATTTGGAGTGTAATCGTAACGATTAAGCAAGAAGTTCATAGAAGGGAATTTGTATTCGTCATTCAATACTTCTGTTTCTAAAATACGTTTTTTAGGAGTTAAACGGGAATCTACCACTAAGAAATTTACATCAGATATACTCATTAATAATTTAGCTTTAGATTCGTTTTCAAAGCTTTCATTTAAAATAATGATTACATCTAAGTTTTTTCTATACCCTTCAAATAATTCTACCATCTTTCCTTTTGTGTATGAATCAAAAGCAGGATTAGATAAAGTTCTTAATTCTATGTTTTCAACGATTAAAAGTTCGTCTGTCGATAATTTTTTAAAGTATTTAAGTTGGTTTGCTACATCGACTAATAGTACCCTTCTTCCTTGTGTTGCAAAAGCTTTAGCGAGACAAAATGCATTGAAGTCAACACCTTCACTATTACGGTAGGCAGTCATACAAATTATCGATTTCTCTTTGACTAAACCTTTAATTTCTAATTGAAGCGCTTCTTTTAAAAAGTGTTTTGCAATCTCTTCGTCGCTGGTATACTTTGGAGTAAGCATCGAAACAGGAATTGTTGAAATTGCTTCAATCGTTTGAACATCGTTTACTTTTGCTTTTACTTTATGGACAATATAGATAAATAGGATGGAGCCAAACATACCTAAAATTGCAGAGATTATTACAATTACAGTTCTATTAGGTGATACTGGATCTAAAGGAACTTCACCTGGAGCAATAATCTTATGAAATGCCATTTTAGCTGCAGCAGCAATTTCAGCTTCAATTTTACGTTCGTTAAGGAAGTTATAGGTTTGTTGGTAGATGTTAAATTCTCTATTTAGGTCATTTAAAACTCTTTCTTTTTCAGGAACCGTTTTAAAAACTTTTTCAGCATCCCTAATGTCAGCGGTTAAATTTTTGTTTTTAATTTCTAAATTTTGTCTACTATTTTTAATACTTTCTGTTAGGTATGTACTTAAATCATGAATTTTTTCATCGATTACAGTGATATGTTCATCTTTTGGTGTATATATGAGTAATAATTCTCTTTTTTGTGCTTGAAATTCCTTGATTTTTTTGATAATCTCTGAAGAAAGAGCGTCCGTAAACTCTTCAAAATTTGGAGCAAGGTCCATAAAGTTTTTTCCATTACGAACATAACGATCGACTTCTCGAATTCCTTCAAGTGTCATTTTTAATTTCGTTTGTTGCATCTTCAATTCAGAAACTTTCTTTAGATCGGTTTCTGTTTCTTGTAAAATATTCGTAATTCTTCTATCGTCTCGATAGTTTTGAATTTTATTTTCAGAACCAGCTATTTTTTTGAATGTGTTATTAATTTGTCCATCCAAGAATTCAACGGTCAAATGTGCTGCTTTGTATTTTGTTTCAATGTAATCCGAAATATAAACTTTTGCTAATTCATTTACAAAGAGCGAAGCTTTTTTTGGATTTGCATTTTTATACGTAATACGTAAAATTGGTACATCCTTATCAACGGGAGTAATGTTAAGATTTTTAGAAATATTGCGGTATAATTTTTCAGGACTAAATATTTCAAATTTATAATGATCAACAACATGCAAATTAGGATTTTCTGCTAATAAATTTTCATTTAAAGAAATAAAGAAAGTTCCCATTTCAGTATTAACGATATCTCCAAGTGTACCTTTAATTTTACGTTTAGAATTTGGTAAGGTAAGTTCGTAATTTTCCTTGTTTAATACCTGTATATCAATCAATTGATCAAATGATTTTTCTGAAATATTAAAACATTTAACGATGATTGGTGAATTTTCGTAAAGTTCAACCGTTTTTATTTTACCTACACGATATATCTCAATATTAAAATCAAGGTTTTCAACAACTTTATTTATTAATAGTTGTGATTTAACCACTTCAATTTCAGCTGCAATTTTATTTGCACTACCAAATACTTCAAATTCTTTAAAAAGGTTATTTGCTGGTACACCTTCATCTAATTCTGCAAGTTTTAATTTTGCAGTACTTTCATACATAGGAACCGTGTAATTTAAATAGGTCTTAGCCAAAAACACACCAATTACCATTGCAAAAATGATAAGAGGTAATCCTCTTAAATAAGGTCTTAACATACGAAAGTTTTCTTTCATTCTGTTTATTTAGAGGTTGTTGTGAATAATTTATAAAGTAAAACAAAAGCAGAGACAGACGCTGTAAAAGGCACAATTGTTGCTATACGTTTGTCAAATTCTTTGTTTCGTTTAGATGGAACGATAACGATATCACCTGGGTATAGTTGTATATTTTTACTTAAATAATCTCCAGATTGTGTTATGTTTAATATTGCTGTAATTACAGTATCACCAGATGGTCGCATGACTTTGATGTGCTTTAAATCTGCATAGAAGTCGAATCCGCCACTTTTTGTAACTAATTCCAATAAGGTATTTCTATCTTTATCAACTACATGTACTTGCGGGGCGCGTAATTCGCCTAATAAAGTGATTTCTTTGTTAAGTATTTTGACATCCACAATAGGGTTTTTAATCCATTCACCTACAATTCGTTGAAGTGTATCTTTAAATTGAGTTGTGGTTAAATTTAAAACATTGTAACTTCCTATTTTAGGTATTTCTATTTTACCGTTAGCGTCTACCATTAACCATTTTCCGTAGATTTCATTGGAATTGTAAACTCCGTAAATGGACCCTACACTTAATTCATCTTGTCCCCAAACACTTATGCTTATTTTGTCGTTTTTTCGGATTTTATACTCGTAATTTGGATTGTAAGAAAAATTAGAGTCTAAAGGAGAGGATGCTGCTACTTTTTTTTCTTTTCTCGAGTCCATTAATACGTTTACTGTTTTACAAGAAGTAAAAAGTATAATTAAACTAATTAAAAGAAAAAAACTGCGAAACATTATTTAAATAAGCGCTTGAAAATACTAGGTTTTGAACTGTCTAATAATTCACGAACATCCATGATTCGTTGTAACACTTCTTTAATTTTAGACTGATCATCATCTCCTTTTTCGATGTAGTCAAATGCTCCTTGTTTCAAGGAATTAACTGCAGGTTGAATATCACCTTGAGCAGAAATCATTACTACAAAAATATTAGGATTATTTCTTTTGATTTTGTTAAGCACTTCAACACCAGATAGTGTATCCATGGAGTAGTCTAAAAAGATCACATCAGGTTTGTCTTGTAGTTGGTTTAAACAGTCCGTACCATTTTCAAATGTGCTTATGTTATCACATCCAATATTTAACAAATGTTGCTTTAATATGTTTAAATAAAAAGCATCATCATCAACTAAGAAAAGTTTTAAATCATTCATTTTGTAGTCTTTATTCTTAAGTGAAATAGTAAAAACACCTAATTAAAATAAGGACAAATTTAATAAAATTTACTGAGAAATCTTTTCTTTTGTTGAAATTGAATCTACTACTTGATGAATAACGTTGTTCACCTTTTTTATTGTAGTTTCTAATTCGTCTTTTGATTGATTTAATTCATCCCATTTTTCCAACAAAAGAATATCTTCTTTGATGCTATTTATGCCTAAATTATTAATTGAAGGTTTTATTTTATGTGCAGTTCTACGAACTGTTTCCAAGTCATTATTTTTAGAAGAATCATTGATTAAATCTATAGATTTAGGAACAAGATTTAAAAATAATTTCAGCATGTCTGGTACAAAGTTTTCGTTCCCGTTCGCCATTTCTTTTAAACGATTCAAGTCATAAAGTTGTACAATAGATTCTTGCGGATTAAGCTTAGTTAGTTCTTTAATTATAATTTTAAGAAAATGTATTTCTTCAAATGGTTTAATAATATAATTATTCATTCCAACCGCAATACATTTTTCTAATTCTTTAATAAAAGCATTTGCAGTTAGGGCTATAATAGGTGTTCCAATATTTAGTTCGTTTCGAATTATTTCCGTTGCTCTTTCTCCACCCATTATTGGCATTTGTAAATCCATTAAAATAATATCGAAAGACTGATTTTTTAAAATTTCTAATGCTTTTTCACCGTTTTGAGCTTCTGTAATTTTAACATGATATGGTTCAAGCGTATTTATTGCAACATAACGATTCATTTCGTTATCTTCAACGATTAATATCGATTTTCCTTCTAAGATTGAAGTATTGATATTTGTATCTAATATTTCGATGTTATCCGGATTTCCGATAGGTAGGTTTAATATTAATGTAACTTCCGTTCCTAACCCTTTTTCACTTGTTATAGTTATAGTACCCTCCATTAAATCTACTAATTCTTTGGTGATCGTCATTCCTAAACCAGAGCCTTGGTGTCGACGAGAGCTTGAAGTATCTTCTTGTTGAAATTTGGTAAATATTTTTTCTAAGTAATTTTCACTCATTCCAATACCGCTATCTGTAATTTTTATTTCAACCGTTTGATTTTCCGAATTTGTACTTATAGGTTTACATGCAATTTTAACAAACCCTTTTTCTGTAAATTTAATAGCATTACCTGTTATGTTAATTAGAATTTGTCTTATTCTGGCTGGGTCACCGATTAATGCTTTCGCAACAGTAGGTTCAAAATCGATTTCAAAATTCAGTTCTTTATCGGATGCTTGGCTAATTAAGATCTTTTTTACGTCATCAATTTCATCTTCTAAGTTAAAATCTATTTTTTCAAGAATTAATTCGCCCGCTTTAATTTTAGAAAAATCTAATATATTATTGATTAATGAAAGCAAGTGTTTACAAGCTCTTAACGCATTGTCTATATAATTTTGCTGAGTTATTGTTGGGTTTTCTTTTCTTAATTTTCGAATCATTCCGATAATTCCATTTAACGGAGTACGTATTTCGTGACTCATATTTGTTAGGAATGCTTCTTTTGAATCGGAAGCTTTTTGAGTTTCTTTTAAAGCGATCTCTAATTCTTTATTTAATTTTTTGTGTTGACTTACTTTTACAAGTAGTTCTTTGAATTCTAGATTAGTAATTTGTTTTTTTCTAAACACATCTAATAGACCTTTTATCGAATTAAGTTTATCTAAATCAATTTCCTTTAGTGTTTTTTCAATTACAATATCCCGTGCATTTAAATGGGGATTTCCAATAAAAATGTATTTGTTTTCTTGTTCAATATATTCAATAATACCTGCAAAATGGATATGGTCGTAACTTTTGTATGATAGTACAATTTGTTTATTTACTAACTCTTTCAAATTTACAATTTCATCATTCGAATTAACGCCATCTACATTGAAATTTATACAGAAATCATCACCAATTTGAAGGGATGGGAAAAGTTTTTCCATACTAATTCCGAAGGATACAATTTTACAATCTTCGTTAAACATTAGATGAAAAGGAAGTAATAATTTAAATGTGTGGTCGATACTTTTTTCGGTCATATTTATTTTTTCTATAAATTAAAAGTAAGTGTTTTTATTTATTTTCTTTTTTCAATATATTCATTTTATTTCTATGAAATAGTATGTTCGTTGCTCCAATAATGCATTTCCATAAATCCTTGAAATAGCCATCTTTATTAAATTTGTTTTCGGGTAGACCAATATTCTTAATTGGTTCAGCAGGATGGTAAGTACCAAATAAACGATCCCAAAAAATAAAGGTATTACCCATATTTTTGTTGTAATGTCTTTCTTCCGTTGAATGGTGTAAACGATGTGCAGCTGGAGAAACTAAAATGTATTTGCCAATGAATCCCCAATCGGAAGTGAGAGCAGAATGTATGATTAATTGATGTGCTTCTTTGAATATTCTTACTGCAATGTAGGAATAAATAGGTGAACCCAACAATACAAATACCATTACATCAAAAAAACGGCTGATTTCAGGATCTAAAAAATGGACTCTCTGACGTGTTAAAACATTGAAATGTGTTGCTGAATGATGAAATTGATGTAATTCCCAAAGTATTTTAGATTTGTGAAATGCGTAGTGTCGAACATAATTTTTAAAATCACCTGCAATAAAAATAATTGCTGCTTGTAGGTATGGATTAGCAATATGCGTAATTAGATTTAAACCAAAGTTCTTTTGAATTAACCCGACCAAGAAATAAAAAACACCAAAGCTTAAGACAAACCCAAATACATTGGAAATATTGAATGTATCCATTACCCAACAAATGAAATCGGAACGAGTAGATTTATCAAATTTGATTATTTTTTTTAGTGAGGATTTTTCCCACCCAACAAATTTAACTTCAATCATTAATACGTATGAAGTTATAATTATAGAAAAGAACATTACTTCCCAAGGGAAGTGATCTAATCCAAATCCATGAATTAATGATTTTATTTTGGTGATAATTCGTTCTAACATTGAACCTCAAAATTACACAATAATCTATTTTAAGACGGAATATCTATTTTTAATATTCAAAAATGGTTTTTCTATAAAGTGATACGAAAGCCATGCGAAAAGGATGGAACAAATAAAACTGATTCCATATAATAGAAGATTATATAGTATTGTATTTTCTTGAGGAATAAAATTCCACTTAAAAATAAATTCAAGGATGATCCAATGGTACATATATAATCCATAGGAAATAGTACCTAAAAATGCGAAAGGTTTATAATCCAAAGTAGGGATATGATTACTTGAACAAGCGATTACGATCGAAAGACTGAATAGAACACTGTATATCTCATCGGTACAATACGTGAAGTTTATGCCTGTGAACCAACAATAAAAAGGAAGGATAACGAATGTAAATGCAATTATTTTATATCGATTTAGTAAGTCGATGACTTTACTTTTTTGATGAAGTAAAACGGCGAAAAATGCACCGGCAGCCATGCAGTTAAATTTAAGATTCTCAAAAAGTCGTGTCCACATTTCTATGCTTTCTGCAGTAGAATTAGTTGAGGCAAGTCTTGGTAGCACAATAAAAGGTAAAGCAGTAATGATAACAAATACTGCAAGTATTATCCAACTCACATATTTACTGTATTTGATTATCCATGGCCAAGTTAAATAGAATTGTTCTTCCACACCAATAGACCATAATGGAGGGCAGGGTTCAAAACGCATCATCATTCCATCTGCAATGTTAGGAATGAGGGTCAAGGTCATAACTAGGGTAGTGGTTGTAATTGGATAATCGAGTAAAAAGTAAGTAAGTGTTAGAACAAGGAAATACAAAGGCCAAACTCTCAGGATACGTCGAAAGTAAAATTTTTTCAAGCTAACTGATGCAGTTTGATTTTTCTCTTTCAGTAATAGGTAAGTAATTAAAAAACCACTTAAAGCAAAGAATAGAATGACAGCTATATGTCCTCCGGTGTTTTTTAAAAAAGGGGAGTCGTACCAATTTTCGATATTGTTTCGATGTTTGAAACGTTCGATGTGACTTATAATGACAACAAATGCAGCTATCGATCGAAAGGTGGTAAGGTTTTTTAAATGATGTGATTCTTTCAAATTAATCTAATTTATCCTTCAAAAACTTCCCTGTATAATTGTCTTTTTCCAATATCAACTCTTCAGGAGTTCCAGTAAATACTACTTGTCCTCCTTTATCCCCGCCTTCGGGACCAATATCAATTACCCAATCGGCACATTTTATCACATCACCATTGTGTTCAATGACAATCACAGAATTTCCTGCATCTATTAGACGTTGTAAAGCAATTAAAAGTTTCTCGATATCATAGTAATGTAAACCAGTTGTAGGTTCGTCGAAAATAAATATATTTCCTTGAGCGCCTGCACTTTTGGTTAAGAAAGAAGCAAGTTTAATACGTTGTGCTTCACCACCACTCAAACTACTAGAAGATTGTCCCATTTTGACATAGCCTAAACCAACGTCTTCTAAGGGTTGAATTTTAGCAATAATTTTATTTTCAATCGTTCCTATGTTCTCCTTGAAAAAAGCCAGAGCTTCGGAAATATCCATTTCTAGTAAGTCTGCAATATTTTTTTCTCTGTATTTTACTTCTAATGTTTCTGATTTATAACGTCGACCCTCACAAGTTTCACATGGTAGATGTACATCCGCCATAAACTGCATACCAACGGTTATAATTCCTTCTCCCTCACACATTTCACAGCGACCACCTTCTACGTTGAAACTGAAAAACCCAGGTTTGTACCCCCTTGCTTTCGAGATAGGCAAACGTGCATATAATTCTCGAATTTCGTCAAACGCTTTTACATAGGTTACTGGGTTACTTCTGGAAGACTTACCAATCGGATTTTGGTCAATCATTTCAATTCCTTTGATGAATTTCAAATCCCCTTCGACAGATTTAACGTCTCCTTGAAAATCTCCAAATACACCAAGATGTTTACGAATAGAAGGGTAGAGTATGTCTTTTATTAAAGTCGACTTACCTGATCCACTTACACCGGTTACGCATAAGAACGAGAACAATGGTATATCTACAGAAACATT